>SLEY01000302.1 GCA_007124535.1 Planctomycetaceae bacterium | reverse complement strand
TGCATCCGGAAGCTCTTTTGGGCGGAAAGCAGCCACCCCACCCCGCTGGAATCAATGGCGGTCACTTGGCGGAGGTCGAACAGCACCGTGCGGCGATAGCCCTCCTCGCCCAGCAGATCGCCGAGCGGATCGGCTTGGTGGGCCAAGCGTTTTTGCGATAATTCGCCCGCGACCTGGACGATTGCCAGATCACCTTCTTCGGACTTGAGCGTCAGCTTCATGGGTTTCCTCCGGCGCCACTACGGCGTAGGGCTCATGGTAATCATTTCCCGCGTGAAATTCAAGCAAGGGGTGAGGGCGGGGATTTGCCCCGCAGGCGCCGCGCGCCTAGGATGGGGCTCGAATGCCCTGGACCGCCCAGCGGAGTCCGGGCCCGCCGGGCTCGGAAACCGCCAGCGGGGTCGCGAAAGATTCATCGGTCCAAGACGTACCGTACCGCAGGAGGCGCATTCGGCATCCCCTGGTACCCATTTTGGCTAAACTGCACGACCGGACTTGATTTCGTAACCCTTGCCGGTTGCAGCGGTTGTCCACCCCAGTTGGGAGGCCGAATTTTTGCCGCGGGGCAAATGCTGGTCTATATTCGAGCATTCCGGAGCGCACGAGCGCTTCCCGCTGCTCGATTGCCCTTTCCTACGGACCTCCTGACAGCTTGGACACACCTTTGATGATGCGGAACCGGAGTGGTGCTCGGTCGTCGCCTCGCCAGCCCCGGCGGACGCGGGTCGCTTCCATCCTGGCCCTGTGGCTGGTGATGGCCCTGACGCTCTGCGCCCCCCCCGTCAGGGCTCAGGTGCTGATCCCGGCCGACGCAATCGATCGCGCACCCCAACTGGAACAAACGCTCGAACGCGGGGGTAGGTTAGAGGCCCAACAGCGGTGGGGTGAAGCCCTGTCGCACTACGAAGGGGCGGTCCGCGAGTTTCCCGAACGGCGCGATCTGTGGGAGCGACTGGCCCGCGCCCGCTTGCACTACGATCTGGCCCGCCGCTACCACGACACCAGTTTTCTCCAGTCGCTAAGCGAACTGAGCGAGACGTCCGCGTTGGAACTGTACGGCGAAATCCTCACGAAGATCCAAACCCATTATGTGGAACCGCCGGATTGGCAGGAACTGGCCGAACGCGGCTTGGCCAATCTCCTGCTGGCTTTGCAACAGACTTCGTTCCGCGAGCAGAATCGCCTGCAGGCCTCCCCGGCCGCCCTGAGCAGCTTTGCCAGCACCATCCAGCGCCGCATGGACGTGACGGTGGTGAAGAGTTCCCGGCAAGCTCAGGAGGTGGCGGCCAACGTGGCCCGCGCCGCCACCGAAGAACTCGGCCTGGCGCCCGTGGCGGCCATCTTGGAATTCGCCTGTGGCGCGACGAACTCGCTGGATCTGTACTCGACGTTCCTCACCGGGGGCCAGCTGGAAGATACCTTTAACCAGATCGCCGGCAATTTCGTCGGCTTGGGGATCGAGCTGCAAACCAAACATCAGGCCCTGGATATCGTGGGGGTGATCGCCGGCAGCCCGGCCGACCACGGGGGCCTGCGGGCCGGAGATCGAATCCTCGAAATCGACGGGCGAGCCACCACGGCCGTGTCCACGGATGAAGCCGCCGACTGGCTGAAAGGCAAGGAAGGCAGCACGACCGAATTGAAGGTGCAGGACCCCGAGGGAAACTCGCGGCACATCCGACTGGTCCGCCGACGCATCGAGGTGCCCAGCCTGCAAGAAGCTCGCTTGGCCGATGCGGAACACGGCATCGCCTATGTCAAACTGAATAACTTCCAGCGGAGCACCAGCCGCGATCTGGAAGCGGCCTTGCGCACCCTGCACGACCAGGGCATGCGGACCCTGATCCTGGACCTGCGCGGCAATCCGGGCGGGCTGCTGAGCGCGGCCGTCGAAATCGCCGACAAATTCGTCAGTTCCGGCACCATCGTCTCCACCCGGGGACGCAGCATGCACGAAGATTTCGACTACCGCGCCCATGCCACAGGGACCTGGCACTTGCCCCTGCTGGTCTTGATCGACCGGGATACGGCCAGCGCCAGCGAGATCTTTGCCAGCGCCATCCGCGATCATCGTCGCGGCACGGTCATCGGCCAACGCAGCTACGGGAAAGGCTCGGTGCAGGGGATCTGGACATTGGACAGCGCGGGGGGGGGAGTCCGGTTGACCACCGCCCGGTTCTACTCGCCCAACGGGCGCGCGATCAGCAGCCGCGGAGTGGCTCCCGATTTGATCGTACAAACGGTCCAACGACCGGCGGATGAGGAATCGCTGGATTCTAACGATGCGACCTTGCAAGCGGCGGTGCAGCATGCCAGGAGCGAGCGGCAGGCGCGCTGGGAAACTCGCTCGCCCTGAACCGCCCGCCGACCGGCCATCGAAACCGCGGTCCGGCTCGCCCGCGACCTGCCTTTCGCCACGGGGCCCGACGATCATGCCCACGACCCACATTCCGGTCCTTCCCGACGAGGTGCTCCAGTGGCTGGCGCCCCGCCCCGGCGCCGTGCTGGTCGATGGCACCCTGGGGGGCGGCGGCCATACGCGGCTGCTGGCCGAACAGGTCGGCGACGCGGGACGCGTGATCGCCCTGGACCGAGACCCGACCGTAGTCCAGGCGGCCCGACCCCTGGTCGATGCCTACCCGCGCGTGTCGGTCGTCCAGGCGAATTATGCGGACCTGGGCCAAGTCCTGGCCGCGGCCGGCGTCGCCCGAGCCGACGGGATCCTCCTGGATCTGGGGCTGTCCAGCGACCAACTGGCCGATCCCCGACGCGGTTTCAGTTTCGAACAGGACGGGCCACTGGACCTGCGCTTCGATCCGAACCGCGGCGAACCGGCTTGGGCCCTGCTGGAACGCTGGAACGAACGCACGCTGGCCGACGTGATCTACCAGTTCGGCCAGGAGCGATTCAGCCGCCGCATCGCGCGGCGGATCGTCCAGACCCGGCGCCAGCACCCGATTCGCACTTCCGGACAACTGGCCGACCTGGTGCGGCGCTGCGTCCCCCGTAGCCGCGGGCATCGCATCGATCCGGCGACACGCACCTTCCAAGCCTTGCGGATCGCCGTCAACGGCGAAATCGAATCCCTGAACCGCGCGCTGGCCGTACTGCCCGACCTCCTGCTGCCCGGCGGCCGCCTGGTGATCATCGCGTTCCACTCGCTCGAAGACCGGCCCGTGAAACAGGCGTTTCGCCAAGATCCCCGACTGGAAAACCTGACCCGCAAACCGATTCGACCAACCGCCGCCGAAGTCCTGCGAAACCCGCGCAGCCGCAGCGCCAAACTGCGCGCCGCGCAACGCCGGCCGAAGGTCTCCCCGCTCGGGGAAGACCTTCGGCCAGGGGTTTCCGCAAGGTTAGAGACCCGCGCCGAGCCGTGAGCAGGGGCGCCCTGCGCCGAGCCGTTTTGTTAGGACCTCGACGCTCACCGGTTGACGCGCCTTCGTCGGGCAAGTAGAAAATCGGGACAATGGTTCGAGGTAACCTGCGGTCACGCCAGCGAACTCGGATGCACGAGAACCGAGCCGATGGATGACGCGCATCCGATCCACAGGAGAGCCCATGAGAGGACAGCTATCGGGAACGATCGTCGCGTTGGCGGTTATGGTGGCCTTCGCGGGTGGCGCGGCGGCGCAGCGACCGGCCAACCGGCCGAACGTCATTCACATCATGGTCGATGATTTGGGTTGGCGCGATCTGTCGGTCTACGGCAGCGAGACCTTCCAGACGCCGCATCTCGATGCCCTGGCCGCGCGCGGCATGCGATTTTCCAACGCCTATTCGTCCAGTCCGCTGTGCTCGCCGACGCGCGCGTCGGTTATCACCGGTCAAACTTGCGGACGGCTCAACTACACCGCGCCGCACGGGCATCTGCCCCAGGTGGTGCTTGATCCGCAAGAGTCGGACTCGGGGCCGCCTGGCATGCCGATGGCGACCCCGCAGACGGCTTCGCGGGTTCCGATGGAGATGACCACGATCGGGGAGATCTTCAAGCAGGCCGGATACCACACGGCTTTTATGGGCAAATGGCACCTGGGACACGCCCCCTACATTCCCGAAAACTACGGTTTTGATTATGTCGTCGGCGGACGCGGCACCCCGGGGCCGCCAGCTCCGGGGTTTTTCGGCCCGTGGCCGGAAGCGGCGAATTTCCCGGAAGTCGAAGGCAGTCCGAACGCCGATGATGTCTTGGGCGACGAAGCGGTGAAATGGATTGCCGATAAGGCGGGCGAGCCGTTCTTCCTCGCCCTGTGGCTGTACAACGTGCATGCTCCGTTTCAGGGCAAACCGGACGATGTCGAAGCCTACCGCCCGTTCGCCGAGTCGGCGTGGTATCAGCGGTCGGCGGTCATGGCGTCGATGGTCAAAACACTGGACGACAACGTCGGCAAAGTGATGGCCGAACTGGAACGCCAGGACCTGCTGGAAGACACCATCGTGCTCTTCACCTCCGACAACGGCGGGAATATGTACGACCGGCCGGAGGGCGAGAACCCGACGAATAATCATCCGCTGCGGGCCGGCAAGGGCAACAATTATGAAGGCGGGATCCGCGTGCCGCTGATCGTCTCCTGGCCGGGCCAGATTGCCTTCAATACCACCAGCGACCTGGTGACGGTCAGCTATGACTTCTTCCCGACCGTGCTCGAACTCTTGGACTTGCCGCCACCGGCAGATCACCCGCTGGACGGCGTCAGCCTGCTGCCCGCACTGCGAGGCGAGCCGATGGAGCGGGGGCCGATTTATCTGGTGTTTCCCCATACGGTGCTGGCGACTGGCAACTACGCCAATATCGCGATGCGCGATGGCAAGTGGAAGCTGATGCGGTTCTTCCACACCGGCCCGGATCAGGAGGATGAATACGAGCTGTACGATCTGAGCGCCGATCCGGGCGAAACCCGCAATCTGGCGACGTTTTACCCCGAGGTGACCCGACGGATGAGCGAGCAGATGGCGGATCATCTGGAAGAGACCGGAACGCGGTTGCCCCGTCGCAATCGGGATTACTGTCCCGAGTACGTGCAGGCGGGTTTCCAAATGGTCCACGGCGGAATCCTTGTCGGCGGCACGGACGACCGCGTGGCGATCACAGCGAAAGGTCCGAGCGTCACCTTGCGCTACCACGTGCCGGACGGCGCGGCGCCGGGCGACATGCTGGAATTGAACTTCATGAGCAACTGCGCCGTCGGCCTCACGGCGGGCCCCGGCATGACGCCCGTGTTTGGCAAGCCGGTGCCGGTCCGCCCCGACCTGGAGAACCGCCGGCTGCGGATCCCGCTGGGCGCCGAGGTCTCCGGGGGCCTGATCACCATGGTCATCGACCTGGTACAGCCGGGCCGGATGCACCTGCAGGATGCCTCGCTGCGCCGGGCGGAGGACCTTCACGTCCGGGGCGCGAACCAGTTGAACGGCTGGCGAGTGGGACGGGAAACGGTCGGCTTGCGCTTGGTCGATGGCGAGTTGGTCGTCCACTCCACCGCGGCGGATCCCTGGATCGAAACCGATCTGCCGGAACCGCTTACCGAGGGCGCGCCGTTCACGCTGCGTTTTGAGATCCTCGCCGACGGGCCGGGACACTTGCGTTTGTATGACCGCACGCACGCGGGCCACGGCTTCACGCCGCAGGCCAAGGTGAAAGCCACCGTGCCGGCAGCCGAGGGTTGGGTGGAGGTCAGCGGCCGCCTCCGCTCCGGCTCGCCGCTGCACGCCATCCGCATCAACCCGCCCAACCGCCCCGGCGAATCGCGTCTGCGCGCCATCCGTGTAGAAAACGCGGACGGAGAGATCTTGAAACAATGGTTCTGAACCGCATGCGGTCGGGATCGCCCCATCGCAAAACGTAGTGAATTCCCTTCCCGTTGCCGCCGCTGGCGGGCAGGCTCCGCGAAGCGCGGCGGATTAGCCAACGCAATTCGCGTCGGACGGTATGACTTCTCTGCGCCGTGCGCGCATCTTCCATCCGCACGTTGCTGCGGTCGCGAGGCCGTGATCGTATCGACGGACGCAGGCGCCCTGAATCTTCTGAGCGTGGCTTGTTACGTGCCACCGGCGAGTGTGAGGTGAAGTGGACCCCAATCGTTGGACGAAAAAACCGCCTTTTAAGAGAGACTCATCGACGGGGTTCCTGTTGTCGAGCCTTATCTCTTGTCTTTTCGCGTCCTATGACAAGCAAGTCTGGCTAGGCTTGTACACTTCGAAGGGCGTCTCGTACTTTAGGGCCTGGTGACGCGTCGGTAGTTGTAAGACTCGAAGTAACGTTCAAGCCCTATATGGGGATCGTCAACTTGCCCGTAATCCTTTAAGTAAATGTCTTCATATTTCAGACTTCGCCAAAGACGTTCAATAAAGACATTGTCCAAGGCGCGACCGCGGCCAGCAACACCTCGCCCGGCGCGTTCCAGCGGCCGACGATGGTGTCGGGAAAACTGGTGATTCATTCGACGAATCATCCTTCACCATTCGCCGCAGTATTCCCAATATATGCTCCTGCCCCCTTTACCCCCGTGACCTTTACTCGGGTGCAGGACAGGGTTTGCCAGGCTTTGGCACGGAATTTGCATCTGCCGTTCTGGGTTTCTGCTTTGTTTTTCCAGCAGGTTTCCAGCGGCTCGGTTTCGCTGATTCTGTCGGCGGCGAGTTGGACCATGGGTTCGGTCCGTCGCGCCAGAACTTTTCTGTGCGTTTGATTCTGGGGTTGATTCGGTTGATGGTTGATTCCATCAGCGCCGTGGTAATGTTCAGGCCGCGGCGGCGGTGATCGGAAAGCTCGTCCATCAACTTCTGCGACATCGCCGCCGTCATCTGCGTGCGTCGAAACATCAAAGCCTCCCACTTTGCCGGGAATGGCCAGACTGCCGCAAATCCATTCGCAGCAACCGCCTCTCATAATAATTTACCCCCCCAATGAAAAAACTCCCAAAATTCCATTGCAAACCCTGTCCTGCACCCTCCTGCACCCACCAATCCAGATCGCTCTTGATTTGCGGGGCGGATTTCAGTAGATACCCGGCAGCTCTTCAGAAGATCTTGAGCCTTTTCGGCGAAAATTTCATGGCACGACGCTTTCAATGCTGGTTACTTGGGGCTGCACTGGCCGCTGGGTTGGGCCCCGTCGACTCGACGGACGGGTCGGAATCCGCGCTGCGGCTGGCCGCCACCGGCGTGTTGGAGAAACAGGTCGACAGCCGGGGGGCCCAGTACACGTTGCTCGACGAGCAAGGCCAACCTTTGTATCACGTGGCCGCGTCAGAACGATTGGACCTGGATCGCTTTGCTGGCCAGCAGGTCGAGGTAGTAGGCAACCTTCGGGCCAGGGGGGGGTTGGCGCTGGGGGAGCTGCAGGCCGAATGGATCGCGCCGGCTTCCCGGGTCGTTCCCGCACACTTCGTCGAAATCTCGGAGCAACAATCCATCCTGGTGGATCCCGCGGCCAGTCCGCTGCCTTCGCTGGACGACGACCCTCCGCCGATGGAAGCGATTCCGCCGGAGGGTCTGTCCTCTGAGGGTCTTCCCGAGCCTCCGGAAGACCTGCGGGCGCCGCCGCGGATGGCTCCGCCCACCACCGAACGCCGCCGGTTGATCTTCGAGGGACCGCGGAACTGGGAATCGGGCCATGAACTGCAGTATTCACCCGGGATTGATCCGACACCTCCCCGTTTCGAACCCTACGATCAGGGCCGATCCCACGCGACGCCAGCCGCAAGGAAATACTGGATTTGGGGCAGCGGGGATTACCTGTATTGGTGGACAAAAGGCGCGAGTTTGCCGCCCCTGTTGACCACCAGTCCGCCGGGAACCGCGGCGGAACTGGCTGGCGCGATCGGTTCCCCCAGTACTGAAGCGCTGTTGGGCGACCGCCGTTACTTCAGCAGCGCTCGCAACGGAGTCCGTTGGTCCGGCGGTTTCTGGCTGGGGCCGCAACGTTGGTTGGGATTGCAGGGGGATGT
>SLEY01000702.1 GCA_007124535.1 Planctomycetaceae bacterium | reverse complement strand
TGTGAGCCAGACGGATCTTGCCGCTGGGCGCCACATACCCGACACCGCCCAGGACATGCCGCGGGACGATCGTGAAGGCCCCCGAGGCGACTGCGGTTCCCACAAAGGTGCGCCGGTTGATGCTGGACTGCATGCGTGTACTCCTTCGGAAAAGGGCCAAATCGAACGCGGATCCTGCGGGCCACCATCGGCCAACCATCAGCCTAGCCTCATGATCAACCCCTCGCAACGGACCACCGGGCCGGCATTCGAGAAACGCGTGATCTTCTCGGCGAGGATCGCGCGCATTGGCATTTCACCGCTCGTATTTTCGGTCGGCCAGCACGGTGACGCGGAAGGTGTCGGGGGCGTTTTCAAAGTTCAAACGGACCGGATGGGTCCCGGGTTCGATGACCGGAAAATCCCCGGCGATCGGGCCTTCGGCGACTATCGCGTTGTCGGGCCCCAAGACGGTCCACGTCGATTGGTCCCGGCAAATCAGCCGCTGACCCGGCCCCAGCGTGACCGGGAACCGGACGGTGCGCTCGCCGATGGTCAGCATCGGCGTGTCCAGTGGGTCCGCATCCGCATCGCCCGGGCCGCCCAGGACGGGATCGACACGCAATTCCAGCTGCAGGCGGGGAGGCGGCTCGTCGGCCGGGCCCGCGCGTCGCACCATGTGCCAGACGTTGTCCGTCCCGTCGATGCGGGTGACGATGCGCGGCAGATCGAACTCGCGATCCAGGCGGTTCCAATCGATTTCGGCCGGATCGCGGGGTTGGCCGAACGGTTCGCCCATCGCGACCAGCGTGACTTCGGCCCGAGCGCTGGCTCCCGCCGGCGGCTCGCAGTCGAATTCCAACCGGTTGGCGCCGGCAGCCAGCCGAGGCAACTCGCCGTCCAGCGAAAACCGCTGCAATAACTCGCCCCGCTCGTCGTAGACCACGCCGCCTTCCGGACCCTCCCATTCCAGATACTGGCCGGAGGTCAGGCGGACCGGAAACACCACGCGGCGACCATTCACCTGGACGGACGGGTGAACCAGTTCAACCGAGCGGGTGGGCAGCGATTGGATCGGGCTGACCAGAATATCCACCTGGCCGCCCGCCGGGATCTCGTTCAGCAGCAGGTTGACTTGCGAAATGCGGGCCCGGTTGACGGGATTGCGGTAGATGGCGTGCGCGCCGCCCGCTCCGCTGTACGGCCACACATAATCGGACAACCGCTCGGAATCGCGTTCGCGCAGCAGCAATTCGACGTAACGCCAGCCGGTGAAGTCGAGATCGATATAATGGTCGGCCAGGCAGCGATGGAATTCGCGGGGCGAGACGATTTGGACGTTCAGCAGCGCGCCGCTGCCGTCGCCTTTGACCCACAACCCCATCGCGTCGCCAGGCAACATGCTCAGGTAGGGATGCTCGTACGTGGTTCCGATTTGGGTCCACGCTCCGCGGGACGTGTCGTTGTCGTTGCTGGCCTGGAAACGCAGACTGCGTCCGCCGGCGCGCACCTCGCGGGTCTCCAGGCTGAGGGCGCTGGTGACACCGGGGGCGCTTTGGCGATTGTCCAGTTGTTCAAGGTCGGCAAAGTCGGCCAGGGGAGTGGCTTCGGGGTCCTCGTAGGGGGCGACCGAGTACAGGGCCTCCAGTCGCAGCCGCAACGGCTGGTCCGCGAACGGGTTTTCGCCGGTCCAGGACTCGGAGCCGTTGCCCAGTCGGCTGATGCGGTGTTTCGCCAGGTCGGCCGGCTGGAATTGCCAGTGGCCGTCGCGGGTGGGGCGCAAACGGAATTCGGCGCCCGGTTCGGCCACCCGCCCTATCGTCGAGGCGTCGAAGTAGCGGGCCAGCCGCAACCGTTCGTACCAGCCCAGGATCGTCAGTTGCTCTTCCATCCGGGCGTTGGGCGGGCGCCGCGAAACGTTGACGCCCTGGATGGACATGGCCGCGTCCAGACCTAGATTCTTGGCGGCAAAGTACTCCATCTCGTCGGGAAAATGCCCCCGGGCGATCGCGGTCGGACCGCGGGGAGCCCACCAGCCCAACTGGGGCTCCAGCAGGTCGGTCCGCCGGTAACGCGAAGCGATGCGGATGTGCTCGTCATGAAACGGCTTCATCGCCCAGACCGGATGATCCCAGGCGCCCAGGCGGGAATGGAACCACCAATTGTTATGCCCGTGGCAACTGGCCTCCGACACGCCTCCGTCCAATCGCCGGAAGATGCCCCAGCGGAGGGCATCGATGCCGTAGCGGCTGCGCATGCCCTCCGAGCCGTCGAAGTACAGCATCTGCGCGCCCGACTCGTTGTAGACCCGCGCAAGCCGCTCGGCCAGTTGCTCGGCCAACTGGCTCTTCGGGTCCGGATAGAACGCCAGATAACGCTGCTGCAGGTAATCCACGGCGTCGCCCGCCGCGTGCCCTTCCGCGCCGGTAGCAAACGCCCCCCGCTCGCACTGCAGGAAGGCGTAGGGCGGCGTACGCGAAATCGCTTCGTAACGGATCAATTCGTTGCCGATCCGCAGCACGTTGCCATTGCCCGAATAGCTCCAGACGACATCATGATCGGCGGCCGGCATCTCCTCCACATACACTTCCGTGTCGGAATCGCTCAAAGGCCGGGCCAATGTGTACTGGTGATGGGCGATCAGGTCCGGATGCGGATCGGGGGTCACCCACGGATCGCGGGTGCTGATACAGGCGGTCAGCGTGTGCAGGCCGGCACTCAATCCGGCCGCCCGGATCCGCTCGATCGTCGCTCGCAAGTCGTCGAGCCCGGCGGGGAACCAGTCGCGGCGCGGTTCGTAGTGGCCCAGCGTGGTCCACCAGCCGTGCAGGTGCAGGTTCGTGAACCCGCCGCGATGTGCCAGTTGGATCCAGTCGTCCGTGTCTCGTTTCGCGAGGTCGGCGAACAGGTAGGAACCGCGAGTGGCTTCGGATTCCATGGCCCACGGCCCGCCGTGCTCCGACTGCGGGACCGCTTCGGTCTCCGCCATCGCCTGCAGCATCGCGGGCAACCGTTCACGCGGGCCGGCCGCCAGACCGATGGAATGCCCGGTCAAACCGTGCTCGGCCGTCGTCCAGGCCCGGAAATGCGGCGGGCGGCCGTGAAAAGCCGTGTCGACTTCCAACGCCAAACTCCGCAAACAGACGCCCGATTCGTCATCCGAAGCCAAACCGGCCATGACTCCCACATACTCGTGCGGGGCCGGGGAAATCTGGAAAAAAGTGAATTGCTCGACCTCCTCCACATCCAACTCCAGGGCCGTGACCACAAAGTAGTCCGCAGTCGCCCGAACTGACAACGCGGCATGGCCCAAGTCGCGAGGGAAATCGACCACCAGATGATCACCCTGGCGGCGCAGACGCCGGGCCTGACGCGGCCGAGCCGACTCCCGCTGCCGGATCGATAGAATCGGCCGCGGCGCCGCCAGCAACTCGCGACCCGTGCCCTTCTCTTCCAGCGACAGGACCATGCCGTTGTCCCCGATCACCATCCGGGCCCAACGCGTCTCCAAAGTCAATACCTCCTCGGCCACCACTTCGGCTGGCCCGATCTCCTGGTACCGGTCGCTCTCGCGGCCCCGCGGATCGGCTACCGCCAACACCTCGTCCGCCGTCAATGCTCGCCCGTAAATCCGCACGTCGTCGATCAACCCGGTATGACTGGCCGCCGTACCCCAACGTCCGATCTGCAGGTCTCCCGTCTGGCCGACCGGGTAATCCCAGTCGGCGCGGCCGACCTGCCGACCGTTCACATAGGTGCGGATCTCCGGGCGTTCGAACACTGCCGCCACATGGACCCACCGCCGCAACGGGATGTCGCTCAACAACGGCGCGGATACCTCCGTCCACGCTTCCTCCGCCACACCGTGCCGGTGACCCGGCCGACCCATGCGAAACGAACAGACCTGACGATTCACAAAGATCAGAAACCCGCCCGGACTCCAAGTGCCACCGGTGAGGATATTGGGGTACTGGCCCGTGTCCTCCCAATAGACCCAGGCGGAAACGGTCATCGCGTCCGAGCCGTCCAGTTGCGGGATGGGCGGCAGCGTCACGTAGCTGTTGGAGCCGGTGAACTTCAACGCCGTACCGAAATCGCCCCGTACCCAGACGACGTTCTGCAATTCGGCTTCGCCCGTGATGCCGGCCCCATCCTCCGAATACACACCGGACCCCTCGTCGAAACGCCACCAGCCCAGCAGACCGGACTGCGGATCGTCCCGGCCGGAGCCCCGCGCGGGAAACGGAGCGCCCAGCAACAGCCCTGCTATCAGCCCCCAGACAAGAAGCCATCCGCCCGTGAACGGCGTCCGCGTTTTCATGACAACATCTCCAATTTGCGTAAGACCTGCTCCATGACCTCGATATTCCGGGCCTCGGCCTGCGGATCGGTTTCATCCCGCCAGAGGGCTCGCAACCGCTCCCATGCCGCGGGGCTCAAACCGGCCTGCGGGTCCGCTTCGCGCGCCTGGCGGAACTCCAGCAGAACACCGGCCGCCGCCTGCGTCAAATACGCCCGCACGCACGGGTGCCGCTTGACCGCCGACGATGGCACTTCGTTCAATACGGTCTCGGAACCGTACGTCGCCAGCACCGAATACGACTTGCTGGCCTGCGGCACGTTGTCCACGATCTCGTCCGCCAACAAGAACATGGGCACGTTGAATGTGCAGGCGACCGGCGGGACATCCTGCGGAGTCGGAAAGAATTCGGGCCAATCCAACATCTGCTGGCGGATGTTCTGGGAGTTCATCGGCACCGTGATCATGCCCGGTTCCATCGTCAGCGGCGTCTCCGCACCGTGGAAACCCCAGTGCCCGTCCATCCCGATGCCTTTCAACTGCAACAGGTACGCGCCCTGCTCCTTGCGCTGCAGCAGCGTGTCGCGATACGCGGAACGCACGCCGTCATCGCTGGCGCCGCCCGTCAGTTCCAGCGGATGCACCTTGGGCAGCGAACCGCAGACCGCCGCCAACGGCCGATAGAGATGCTCTTCCAGCAAGTGCCGGAACGTGGCGGGAAACTGGGGACTCTGGCGGCTGATCGGATAATCGTCGAATTGGAAAAAGTCCGTGCCACGCAGCAATTCCTGCAAGGACGGGTCCCCTTCCGCCGCACGAATCAACTGGCGGTAAAATGCGAACGCGCTGGGCGCCGCCATCAACCACAACACCAACGGTCTTCCCGCCGCAGCCTGCTGGCGAAGCCGTTGGATGATATGCTGGGCCGTCAAACGGCCCATGGCCGCTTCGTCGCGAGTGACCGTCACGGTGACCGGGCCACAAGCAAAAGAGGTGATCTGGTCCGAGTCCGAGGATGGCTGCTGGTCCGACATGTCGTCTTCCTCCTTCGAGTTGCTGATCCTGAAACCGCCTTGTCTCGGCCTGTTATACACCACGGGCGCCGCCCGCCAAGTCCCCAGACCCCGTGCCCCTCTCCGGCGGTTTCGGCTATAAACGTGGGTCCCGTTCTTTCCAATTCAATGGCGTAGGCACACATGGGGGTGCGCCTTGGCGAAAAACCGAAAACCGGCCACGCGGGATATCCGCGGACACATGATCCTGCTGGGAACCGGGACCTCGGTGGGCGTTCCGATCATCGGTTGCGGCTGCCCGGTCTGCACCGGCAAACATCCGCGAAATCAACGTACCCGTTGCAGCGCCGTGCTGGGCTTGCCCGGCGGGAATCTGTTGATCGACACCCCGCCCGACCTGCGTTTCCAACTGATCCGCGAAGGCCTCGGTGTGATCCATGCGGTGCTGTACACCCACGAGCATGCCGATCATGTTTTCGGTCTGGACGATTTGCGGCTGATGCCGTTCTTCCTGGGACATCCCGTGCCCCTGTACCTGGAGGCCCTGGTCGAACAGCGGTTGAGGAAAGCCTACGATTACGCGTTCTCGGACGTCGAACCGACGCATCATGGCGCCGTTCCGCAACTGGAATTCCACCGGATCACCACGGAACCGTTCGACGTGCTGGGGGCCCGGGTGATCCCGATCCGTCTGCACCACGGTCCGCGTTTCCAGGTATTGGGTTTCCGGATCGGCAACGTCGCCTACTGTACCGACACGAACGAGATTCCGGCTGCCAGCTGGCCGTTGCTCGAGGGGCTGGACGTGTTGATTCTGGACGGGCTCCGTCCCCGGCCCCACGTCACGCATTTTTCGTTGTCCGAAGCGGTCGGCGTCGCCCGGCGATTGGCCCCCCGCCGCACGCTGTTTACCCACACCTCCCACGAATTGGATTACGAAGCCACCAATGCCCAACTGCCGCCCGCCATGGAATTGGCCTACGACGGGCAACGAATCCCCCTGACCTGAAAACCAACGCCCCGAAACGCCATCAACCGGGGTCCGCCACGTCCGACCCGTCTGACCCGTCATCTCGTCGGACAAAACGGTACGCGAATACCCCTGCGGCGGCGCGGACTCGCAACGGACCGGATACCCGTTCCCGCCGCACGACCCGGCCGTCCTTCGCCAGCACCTCGATCGTGTCGGGCTGCGGCAGATCCCACGGCAACCGTTCCCAGCGGATCGTGTATTCGCTGGAAACCCGTTCACTGTCCGGCAACGGCACCAGCAGCAAAGCCCCCTCCTCGGGTGACAAATGGCACCCGCCGGCGGTGACCACCGGCCCGAAGTCGATCGGTCGGGCATCCGAATTCTGGCGTTCCAGCAGCGGATTGGGGCCGATAGCGAAAGGCTCCCACTGCAGATCCGTTTCCTCCGTGGCGCCCCCCGCGCGGTGCAGGGAGCCCAACCGGATCCGCTGTTGGCCGTCATCCGGACCCTGCAGACGCAACCGCGGCCCGAGTCCCGGATGATACAGTCCGACTCGCAACTCCCACTGCTGATCTTCGACGGCCGGTTCGGGCAATCGGGCGGTGGCGGCCATCGTCATCCGCCCGCGGCGTGCCGCCAAAGCCCGGGGATCGCCGGATGCCTGGAACGCGATCTCACCGGCCGCGTCCACGAAATGCACAAACGGCTGGTAACCCGCCGGGATCGCTTCCTCCGCGTCCCACTGGATCACCAGTTCCACGCGACGTGCCGAAACCGGCTCCAAGGACCGGAGCCGGGGCCGGATCCGCGAACCTTCGGGAATCGGCTGGCGGCCGTTGACATACAGCCGCTCCGGCGAACTGGCCGCTTCCACAATCACACCGTCGCGGCGTTCCAGGCTGGCACGCACCAGACCGTCCGCGGTGGGAATCTCGGCCAGGAACCCGAACGGAGGCAGGAGACCCGAACCGGTGTCCCAATCCCCATCGCCACGGTTGACCCGGACCTCGCCGCCTCCCGACCACCGAATCCGCTGGCGGTGCAGATCCTGATCGACGAACTCGACATCCTCGATCGTTCGCAAAGCCAGCGCCCGCATCGTGTCCTGGGTCAACCAGTACTTGCGGACCACGTCGCGGCCGAACGGCCGATTGACCATCCCCGGGTGTCCGGTCAGTATTTCGGTCGTCAGATAATCGTCGCTGTCGATTCCGTGCAATCGCGAGTCCAGTCCGGCGGCATAGCGAGACGAATAGCCGGCCCCGTGCAGGATGAAACGGTCGTGGTAGGCGAAATCGAACCAGCAGATCCGCTGGGCATCCTCACAGTCGATATCCAACACGCTCCAGCGGTACTCCCCCTCGACGGGCTGACCGACTCGCAGGTGATTGCTCTGGGCCCCGTCCAGCGACCCGATCAACTGGTCGTGCCCGCTCTCGGAGATCTGCGGCGCGTCATTCCCCAGCAACTGGCGGATCCAGTCGAAGTGGCGGGCCCAACTGTCGCGGGTGCCGCGAGCGTCGAAGAACTGCCCGCCGGCGGTCCAGTAATCGTAGGGGCGGATGCTGGACCAGACGTCGATGAAGTACGCATCCGGCCCTAACCGGTCCGCGATCGTCCGCAGGTTCTCCTGCAGGATCGGTGCGACCCGATCGGCCCGATAGCGGTAGGATTGGGCTTGGCGATAACGGTTGAACCAGGCGCGGATCGGCCGCCCGTCGGCCGAGAAGGCGATCTGGTCTTCGTAAGA
>SLEY01000041.1 GCA_007124535.1 Planctomycetaceae bacterium | reverse complement strand
GTTGCACCAGCTGTTCCAAACGCGCGACGACTTGCTCTGGCGACAGCCCGTCGGTATCGACTTCGATCGCATCGGCCGCTCGGCTCAGACGCCCCCACGCCCGTGCCTGATCCTGCCGATCACGCTGCTGCTGCTGCTCAAGGACCTGTTCCAGCGTTGCCGTTTCGCCCTGCTTTTGAAGGTCGCTCCGTCGCCGTCGCGCCCGTTCTTTCGGGCTGGCCATCAGGTAGAACTTGTAGTCGGCATCCGGAAAGACCAAGGTGCCCTGGTCCCGCCCTTCGGTCACCAAATCGCCTTGGCTGGCAAAAGCCCGCTGGCGATCAATCAATTCGGCCCGCACCCCGGGATCATCGGCGGCTTGGCGAATGTACGGCGCCAATTCGCTGCTGCGAATGGCCGCAGTCACGTCCTGGCCATTCAACCACACGACCGAGCCGTCCAAACGCAGGTCCATCGAGCGGGCTAGGGCGGCCAATTGCGACCCGTCCCCCCAGTTGATGCCAGCCTGCCGCCCGGCCAGGGCCACGGCCCGGTACATCGCACCCGTATCCAGGAACCGAGCGCCTAACCGCTGGGCCAACGCTTTCGCCACGGTCGTCTTGCCCGCACCCGCCGGCCCGTCAATGGTTACGATCATGGTCGGCAGTCAACCCGGAGAAAGCAGCCGTGAAATGAGTCCTCTTCAACAAGTTCCCCGTCACGTGAGTCACTCACTCCAACACGGCCAGGATCTGATCCTCGTGCATGATCAATACCCCCCGCTTGTCGACATCCAATTCGGTGCCCGCATACCGGGAGAACAGCACACGATCGCCTTCCCGAACCTGATTCAACGTTCGGGACCCGTTGGGCAGCAAACGCCCGTCGCCAATGGAGAGCACGCGACCCTCCAACGGGGCTTCACGCGCCCCCTCTGGCAAGAAAACTCCGCCAGCCGTGGTTTCATCGGCCTCAAGCCGCCGCACAGCGACGTTGTCGCCCAGCGGAACAACTTTCATGACGTCTTTCTCCTAAACTCGGTTGTACAGCACGCCGTGTCCTGAACCGGACCCCATTGATTCTCGACGCGCTTCCACCGCGCGAATTCCGCATTGTTGCACGTCGCTCAGGCGGGTTCAAGGGCATTCGCGCCAAACCCCCGGCGTCAGACTTCATACTATCGGCCACGCAGACCGATTTCTGAGCCGGAATCCGGCGGGTTTGCCGCGAGGCCGCCTTTAAGTCCCGCAGCCCGGGTGACCGATGATAGGGGTTGGACAGTTGGCAACGAAAGCATCAACTCCCGCGGCTCTTTCACCCAGAATATCACCAGGTAGGGTGGGATTGTCGTGTTGGCTCTCAATTGACCGGACAGGTGCGGATGAACCAGCAACGGACGGAAGGCGACCGCCAAACGGACACCGGCGTTAAATCGCCAACCTCTTCGAGGGGTCGAACCGGTAAGAAAAGCCGGGAACCAGCCCCCATGACCGAGGCGGCGCGCTCCAAGAGACAGCCCCGGTCTGCCCCCGAAACGCCCGAACCACGCTTCCCGACTCACCAAGAGTTGGAATCCCACGCCACGGACCTAAGGAACCAGCTGGACTCCCGAAAACGGGAAGTGGATCGTCGCGAAGCCGCCCTGAACGCCCGAATCGCCGAATGGGAAAGCATCTGGCGCCAAGCCGAATTGCGGCTGGCCGAACGAGAACTGGGCTTGGTCTCCCAGCGCGACGCGGCGGAGGCCCTGGCAGAAACCTTGGCAAAACGCGGCGATGACCTGGCCCGCCGCGAAGCCGAATTGGCCCATCGCGAACGGTTGCTGGACCAAGCCGAGCAGTTGCTGGAACGGCAGGCCCTGGACTTGCAGGCAAGACAAGAAGAATTGCAGCGGTTCCGGCAGCGGATCGCAACCGCCTCGCCAACTCCGCCAACCGCCGCCCGAAGTCCTGCCCGAGAATGGGAACTCTGGCAGCAGCGGCAGGAAGTCCAGGCAGAACATCAACGACTGGAGCAGCAGATCCGGCAGGTGACACTGGAAACGCAACGGAAAGCCCGACGCGCTGCCTGAGCACCTGCACCGTTACCCACCAAAACCGCTGTAACGCCGAACCCCACGGCTCCACATCACGCGTGCGGCCACAGCAAACAGCACGACCCAACCGACTTGCACCACTAATCCGCGGGTCAAGTCGGCCCCCTGCACTTTGCCCAAGAATACGGCCGCCGGAAAATACGCCAGGTACTTCAGCGGCAACAGGTCGACCAACTGGTTCCAGGGCGACGGCAGCAGGTCCAGCGGGAACATATGGCCCGAGAGAAAGAAGCTCAACAGCATGTAAATGAACAGCAGCGAAGTGACTTCCAAGAACCAGAATCCGATCAAACCGAACGAGGCTTCCAGAAAGAAGCCCAACAGGAAGGCCAACATCAACGAGAGGACAAAGGCAGCCAAGACCCCCGGTTCGGGCCAGCCATCAACAAAGAAGCCCCGCGTCAAGTAGAACACGAAACCAAACGGGAGCAGGGCCACCGAGTAGTAGGCCAGTTTGTGGGCCAAGCGGCTCAATAACAGGAATCCCAACATGTCCACCGGTTGAACCAGGTACTTTTTCACCTCGCCATCCCGGATCTGCCGGGCAATGCCCGAAGCCAGACCGGGCATGCTGGAAAAGGCGCGGGTTATCATCGTCAGCAAATAGTAGGCAACCATGTTTTCGAAACGGTACCCGGCAATCGTACCCCCCGAACGAGAACCATCACCTATGGATTCAAATACAGCCCACCAGAGGAATATCTGAGTAATAATGGGGAGAAAACGCATCAGTGTGGCTAGCGCAAAATCCCCCCGGTAGACCAGACGCTCCTCCAGAGTGATGCGCAGGATCGTCCAACAAGTGAGCGCTCGCGCAATCATGCGATTCCCTTCGCCAGTTCCACGGCATCGACCGGGCTCTCCGCATCCTGCGGCGCCGGCTGGCCGACCCGGGTGAACATCTCCGCCAACGCCTCCTCCAACGGCGGGTCCTCGACTGCCACATCCTCCACCGCGCGCGTCGCTAAAATGGATGCCAAGACACGGGGAACCTCGCTCCGCAGGATCCGCAGCTTGACTCGCGGCGGCTGGATCTCCAGCACCTCGCCAAACGCCTCCCACCCGTCCAGACGCTCGTCTTCCGATAACTGCAACGTGACGATTTTGCTGCCGCTGAACGCGTCGCGGATCCCGTCCAGGGAGCCATCGTATTGCACATCCCCCTGCGCAATGATCACCACCCGCCGGCAAAGGGCGGCCACATCTTTCATATAATGGCTGGTCAGCAGGATCGTGACCCGCCGCTCCGCTTGATAGTACTTCAAAAACTGCTGGATTCGGTGCTGGGCGACCACGTCCAATCCAATGGTCGGTTCGTCCAAGAACAACACGTCGGGCGAATGCAACAGGGCCGCGATCAACTCCATCTTCATCCGCTCGCCCAACGACAACTCGCGAACCGGTTGCGCCATCAGGGCGCGAACCGCCAAGAGATCGGCCAGTTCGTCGCGGGTGCGACGAAAGGCGTCGGGAGCTAAACGGTAGATCTGCTGGTGCAGTCGAAACGACTCCTGAGCTGGCAAATCCCACCATAACTGGTTCTTCTGACCCATGACCAAGGCGAACCGGCGGCGGTAGGCGTTCTCCCGCTTCCAAGGCACGTAGCCCATGACCCGGGCGGAACCGGAGGTGGGGTGGATGACCCCGGATAACAACTTCAACGTGGTCGTCTTGCCCGCCCCGTTCGGTCCCAGAAACGCCACGAACTCGCCGTGCTCCACATCCAGGTCGATGCCCCGTACGGCCTGGACATACCGGTACTGCCGGCGGAGGAGACCGCGCAGCGATGCCGCCAATCCTTCCCGCTTCTGGTACACGCGAAATGATTTCGCCAGCGCTCTCAGTTCAATGATCGCCATACTTCCGCTGCTTCAAATCGGTTCCCCGACCGCCACGCCGATCAGGTCGTAGTCCCGCCAGGCGACGATCTCACAGGGTACGATATCGCCCGCACAAAGCGGGTCTTCCGTTCCGGTCACGTACACCGCCGCATCCACGTCGGGAGCGTCCGCCTCGGAACGTCCCACCCACACGTTCTGCTCGCCGGGTACCGGCCAATCCAGAATCACCCGCTGGACCCGGCCCACCTGATCCGCGTTGCGAGCGAACGCAATCTGCTGCTGAGCCTCCATCAGACGGCGCCGCCGCTCCTCGCTCACCTGCGCGGGCACATGCCCCTTCATCCGGTCGGAGGCCGTCCCCGGCTCGCGCGAATACGCAAAGACACCCAACCGGTGGAATTGTTGCTGACACACGAATTCCAGCAACTCTTCGAATTGATCCTCCGTCTCGCCGGGAAACCCCACCAGCATGGTCGTACGCAGCGCCAAACCGGGGATCCGTGAACGCAGCTGCGCCAACAAGGTTTCCGTCTCCCCGCGACTCACTTGACGCCCCATCCGACGCAGGACCGTGTCGTTGATGTGCTGCAGCGGCATGTCCAGATAAGGTAGGATCTTACCCGAATCGGCCAGCGTCTCGATCAGTTTCGGGTCCACGTGCCGCGGGTAAAAGTACATCAATCGGATCCAGTCCAGACCTTCGATCCGCTCCAGCTGTTCCAGCAATTCCCGTAGCCGCGGTGCGCCGTAAAGATCGATCCCGTAATAGGGAGTGTCCTGGGCGACCAAGATCAGTTCACGAACCCCCCCGTCAGCGAGCTGCTGGGCCTCTTGTAATACCTGCTCAAGGGGCTTGGTGACGTGAGTCCCCCGCAGTTTGGGAATGGCACAAAAGGTGCAATGGCGGTCGCAGCCTTCCGAAATCTTCAGATATGCAAAATGCCGGGGCGTGATGCGCAAACGGTCCCCGTCCGGTAGCGAGCGGATGGGGGCAGGGCAGAAGAGCGTCCGTTGCTCCCGCACGTTGCCGATCAGCCGATCCGCCACGCCGACGATTTCCTCGCGGGCAAAAACCCCCACCAGAGCATCGATCTCCGGACGTTGGGCCAGTAGCTCCGCACGGTCGCGTTCCGCCAAACAGCCGGCCACAATCACCCCTCCCAATCGACCGTCTGCTTTCAGCTGCAGCATTTCGTCGATCGCGCCCAGCGATTCCGCGCGCGCCGGGGCAATGAAACCGCAGGTGTTGATCACGACAAAATCCGCACCCGCTGGCTCGGCCACCAACCGATACCCCGTCTGTCTGAGCAACCCCAACATTCGCTCGCTATCGACCAAGTTTTTGGGACAACCCAAGCTGACAAAAGCGTAGGTTCCTTTGGGGGCAGCGAATTGGGCATCGGTAGCAATCGGCACGGGCACATGACCTGCTGGTTTCGCGAGGGAACGGGAGAACGACCCACGCGAGATGGCGCGGCGATCGTACGAGTCCTGGACCATTCTATCTTACTGATTTCCGTCCGATCGGCTACCTGCCACCGGTCCCGCACTCGAACTCCCTCGCTCGTGAAAACACGGTCGGCTGCGGTGTGGCGAGTCGATCGGGGCGGTGCATGCCAGCCCCGGAGAACGGCCCTCTCTTGGTGGAACGACCACCCGAATCCCTAATTGACTCTTTTGCCAGATTTGTTCTTGACACGCGACCGTGAAACCGTATCTTCAAGCGATGCTCTCCCAAGTGCCTTTGAAGAGGCTTGTGCCCTGTGGTCGCAGCGCGAGAACGGAGTCAGTGCCATGCGATTTCTGGTGTCCGTCCAAACCCCGAAAACGTCCCTCTTGCGCGCGGCTGGCGACTGGGTCGTGGATGCGGACAGCCGCGAAGCCGCCTTGGCGATGGTCATGGACCGCGCCGACCCCCGTTGGTGGCCCCGAGGATCGACTTGGACAATCCATCCTCCCCTGGAAGAACCTCCGCGGCGCGAAAGCCTGCCCGATCCCGGGTGATCGTCAGGATCGCCGTCGCCGCGAAGGCGTCCGTAATTTCTTCGCACGATGCTTCGCGCGCGGAATCAACGGTCCGGGGGATACAGCAAGGTCTGGTCGATCAGGGCGTTGGCTTCGTCATCGTTGGCAAACTGCTCAGCGTCCGGATCCCACTCCAGCTTTCGACCCAGGTAGGCGGCCAAGTGGCCTAAATGGCACAGCGAGGTGACCCGGTGGCCCACCTCGGCGGGTTCCAGCGTCGGCTCCCGCGACTTGACACAGTCAATGAAGTCCTGTTTGTCGCTCTTGAACCGCAATCGCAGGTCATCCGGTCCGTGCCTCCATTGCAAAAGCGATTCCGGTTCCGCCCGGACTTCGCGGAAATCGGCATACACCCAGCCTTCGCTCCCTTCGATCTTGAAATACGGCTTCTCGGTGCGGTAGATCCAGCGGATGCCGTTGGCAAAACGATAAGTCACTTCGAATTTCAACAGCACGTTCCAGAAACTGTCCGCGGGCGGCCATTCTCCGTGCCCTTCGATTTCGACCGGACCCGTTCGCTCCAGGTCGGTGGCCCACATGGCGGCGTTGTTCAGGTGGGTTCCCCAATTGGTGATCATCCCGTCACAATAGTACATGTGCCGCATCCAACCGGGACGGCCACGGATGTCCTCCACCGGGTGGACCCGCCGCAAAGTGTAGGGGGCCCGCGGCGCCGGGCCTTGCCACCGCTCGTAATCGAGTTCCTCGGGAACCGGCATTTCGGGCTGAGGCGGACAGCCCACGTCGGTGCCCGGGACGCCGACCGTGACGGTGTGGATGTCCCCAATCAGCCCGTTGCGGACCAGGGTCACGGCACGGTGGGCGCTGCGATTGGAACGCATCTCGCTGTCGACCCGAAAGATGCGACCCAACTCCTCGCTCAAATCGCTCAGTGCCCGGCCTTCGGCAATCGTCCGCGTGATGGGTTTTTCCAGCGACACATCTTTGCCCGCACGCATCGCGTCGATCGCCTGCGGAGCGTGCCAATGATCAGGCGTCGAGATCATCACGGCATCGATGTCATCGCGCGCCAGCAACTCCTGGTAATCCAGATAGGCGGCGCAGCCCCGGTAGTTGCCCGAGCGAATCGCCTCGCCATAACCCTCATTGATCGCTTGTTGGCCCAAGTCCATGCGCCAGCGGTCGACATCGCAAACCGCAACCAGTTGGACCTCCGGCATGCCCAGGAATTGACGCAGGTTCACCAGATAGGCCTGGCGTCCCATGCCGATCATCCCGACACGGATGCGGTCGCTGGCCGGGGCTCGGCCCGCAGCGCCCCAAGCGGTGGAGCGGACCAGGCCGGGGACCCCCAGCGTGGCGGTCGCGGCGGCGCCAGCCAGAAAGGAACGTCGTGTCAGATCCTGTGTCATTCGAAATCTCCTCCATTGGCAAACCCCCGCGGACAATTCTGACAGGGGGGCGAAGTTGGGCAACCCGCAGGAGCACCTAGAAAGAACGGTTCCCGCCGGCAGCATCCAGTTTCGACATCGGTCTTTCTCTATCTTATCGCCGTTCCGGCAACGGATTGCAACCCCACGCCTGCCGGAGGATCGCACAGGGGTTCCGTCCGCTTGGATTATCCCATCCGGTCCAATTCGCAGAACCGGAGATCTTCGCCGCCTTGCCAGCCACGTACCTTCCTCCTGCGAAATCATTTCGTCCTCACCGTATTCCGCGTGAAAGTGCGGCGGGTGATGGTCGTTGTGGAACACCTTGATCACGATGCCGTAAAAGCGACTGATCTCAGGCATGAACCGAGCCCTTCCTGAGACGTGGAAACACTTCGTCGGGCTGTTGTCCGGGTCGCCTATGTTGCGCAGACTTTGCTGCAACTAGTTGTATATAGGGAATTGCTGCCCTTCTTCAGACGGAACAGGCGATAAAATTTGCCGATTACGGCGAAAGACGAAAGTTTGCCGGTTAGGCCGTCGATACCAAATGTGCCGATTGCTCTGCGCGGAATAGTTGCTTGGCAACTGCCTGTCGATGGCGGCAACGGTTGAGGGGGGGCCCTTAATGCCTGGAGTCCGGTGCGCCGGAAGCGGGCCGATTTTCGCTTGGAGAAACTATGATCCCCC
>SLEY01000688.1 GCA_007124535.1 Planctomycetaceae bacterium | reverse complement strand
GGGTCGGACGCGGTAGCGGCCGGGGAGGGTATTTACCAACAATAGCCCGCTTAAAGGGGTAAAACGCGGATTCACCGAAAACAACTTCGGTCAATACGCGTTCAAGGGGGACGGTCACAAAGGAAGGTTTTACCCCGTTAAGCGGGCCATTGTTATTTTTCGACCGCGGTGCTCGTATCGGTGGCTGGGCGCTGGTAGGCTGGTCACCGGCTTCTGGGGTGAACCGCGGTTCGAGCGGTGGCCGACCGCCGAGGCCGCAATGGTCGAAGGGTTGGCCGAGGCGGGGTTCGGTCCCTGTTTCGTGATGTACGGCTCGGCGCGTGCCGGCCGGATGGGACAGGGGGCTTTATCTGTCAGTGAGGAGGGGCGGATGGCGTCTTCCGCAGTGAAATTCCTGGTGTTCGATGTGGAAAGTGTGGCCGACGGCCAGCTGATTGCCAAAGTCCGCTATCCGGGCGAAGAACTAACGGCGGGCGAGGCCGTCCAGCGTTTCCGCGCGGAACTGATCGAGAAGACAGGTTCCGATTTCATTCCGTACACATTCCAAGTCCCCGTGTCGATTGTGGTGGCCAAGGTGGATGCGGGTTACGGACTGATCGATTTGGTGGCCCTGGATGATCCCGAGTTTCGCTCGCACGTGATGACCCAGCACTTCTGGATCGGCTGGGAAGGATATCGGCGGCCGACCCTGGTCACGTTCAACGGGCGAACCTTCGATGTGCCCCTGTTGGAATTGGCCGCCTTTCGCTACGGTCTGAGCGTGCCGGGCTGGTTCAACGTTCAGGACAAGAGTTGGGAACAGCATCGCGGGCGATACAATTTGCAGGCCCATTTCGATCTGCACGATGTGTTGACCAATTTCGGAGCGTCCCGTTTTCATGGCGGCTTGAGCTTGGCTGCGAATCTGCTGGGAAAACCGGGCAAAATGGAAGTGCAAGGGTACATGGTCCAGGATTTGTTCGACGAGGGCAAACTGGAACAGATCAATGATTACTGCCGTTGCGATGTACTGGACACCTATTTTGTGTTCCTCCGCAGCTCCGTGCTGTTGGGTCGGATTTCGCTGGAGCGCGAACAGGAACTGCTGGAAACCGCCAAGAGTTGGTTGACCGAGCGGGCCGACCAGCGGCCCGTCTTCCAGCAATACCTGGACCACTGGGGGACCTGGCAAAACCCCTGGTCGTAACCCGGGCCGGAAATGTAATTATCAGACCGGGAGCGATGGGTTACAATGACGGCCAGGAACGCTCCCGCTTGGTTCGCATGCCAAAGCGTGAACTCCAACGGCAAGCCGGTTCCGGTCTCCCCATCGGCGGCCGTCCTTGCCCCCCCCTTTTTTTTGGAGAAATCAACGATGATCGCTCGGCGAATCCTGCTGTTGTTGTTGCTGTCGCCTGCCCTGGGATTGGCCGGGACACGTCCCGAGAATTTGCCGGAGAGGCCAGAGCCCGCCGTGGCGGTACCCGGCGCGGAACAGATCCTGTTCGCGGTCCGGCATACCTACGACGACTCGCATTGGTATGCCAATATCGGCTATTTCTGTGATGACGAGACTCAGAAAGCCCGTTCGGGCGACGGCGGACCGGCCGAAGGCCGATTGATGATCTTGGATCTTCGGACCGGTGAAGCTTCGGTGCTGCTGGACGCCCAAGGGGGCGCGATCCGCGATCCCCAGGTCCATTACGGCGGGACGAAGGCCATCTTCTCCTATCTAAAGGCCGGTACGGATCATTACCACCTGTACGAGATCCAGCTGGACGGCAGCGGGCTGCGGCAATTGACCGATGGCCCCTACGACGATTACGAGCCGGCCTACTTGCCGGACGGCGGGATCGTGTTCGTGTCGACTCGCTGCCGCAGTTGGGTGGCGTGCTGGATGACGCAGGTAGGCGTTCTGTACCGTTGCGATGCGGACGGCAGCAACATCCGCCGGTTGTCTTTCAACACGGCCCATGACAACACGCCTTGGCCGCTTCCGGACGGCCGCATTCTGTTCACGCGTTGGGAGTATGTGGACCGCAGCCAAGTGGAATTCCACCATTTGTGGACGATGAATCCGGACGGGACGAATCAGCTGCCCTTCTTCGGCAACATGCATCCGGGGATTGTGATGATTGGCGCCAAGCCGATACCGGGCAGCGAGGAGATTCTGGCGACGTTTTCGCCGGGTCACGGGATCAAGGATCACCGCGGATTTGCCACGATTCTCTCACCCAAATCGGGGCCGGACGAGCGGGCCGCCGCGCGCCAGCTGCACAGCGGTTGGCCGACGTTGATCAAGGATCCCTACCCGGTTTCCCCGGAGTTGTTTTTGGTGGCGCAAGGCAACGAGATCCGCACCATGGATCGAGCGGGCCGGATGGCGACGATTTACCGCTGGGAAGGTGAGGGCGAGGTGTACGAACCGCGGGTCATCCGCCCGCGGGATCGCGAGGCGGTGGTCCCGCCGCGGGTCCGGCCGGAACAGACGTCGGGCCAGCTGTTCCTGGCCGATATCTATCGCAGCCGGCATCTGCAGGGAGTCGAGCGGGGCGAGATCCGCCGCCTGCTGGTCATGGAAGATCTGCCCAAACCGGTGAACTTCAGCGGCGGGCCCGATCTGGTTTCCTGGCTGGGCACCTTCACGTTGAACCGCGTGCTGGGGACGGTGCCGGTCGAACCGGATGGTTCGGCGTTTTTCGAGGTCCCCGCCGGCCGGCCGGTCTTCTTCGTGGCCCTGGACGACCAGGATCTGTCGGTCAAACGCATGCACAGTTTTACAACCCTCATGCCCGGTGAGGTGACGGGCTGTGTGGGGTGTCACGAGCCGCGTACGTCGACGCCCGAGTATGGCGACCTGCCGGCGGCAATGATGGCGGGCCGCCAGCCGCACTCGATCGAACCTTTCGAGGACTTTCCCGACGTGCTGGATTTCACCCGAGATGTCCAGCCGATTCTCGATCAGCATTGCGTGCCCTGCCATGCCCCGGAGAACCGCGAGGGCGGCGTGGTGTTGAGCGGGGATTTGGGACCGGTCTGGTCGCACAGTTATTTCAGTTTGCTGGCGCATCTGCAAGTCGCCGACGGCCGCAACGGGTTGGGAAACTATCCTCCGCGGGCGATCGGTAGTGCGGCCAGTCCGCTGCTGGAGAAACTGGCGGGCCAACATCATGCCGAGGCGGTATCCGAAGAGCAGTGGCGGACGATTTGGCTGTGGATCGAGAGCGGGGCGCCGTTTGCGGGCAGCTACGCCGCCTTGCGCAACGCGGAGGATCAAGCCGTGGCGGGCCGGGCGACGGGCCAGGTATTCGGAGGCAATCACGCGCTGCTCGAACGGCGCTGCGGCGAGTGCCACGCGCTCCGCGATGCCCAGAACGAGCAAGGCCGGGCTCTGCCGTTCCAGCCGCTGGTCGCGCGGGCTCAACGGGGGGTCGAGCGGGCGGTGGGGATTCACGAACGGGTGGTCATCCCCGACGATCCGCTTACCCGCTACAGCCAGCACATTCTCCTGAATTTCTCACGACCCGAATTATCCGCCTTGCTGCTGGGCCCCTTGGCCGCCGAGGCGGGCGGTTATGAGAGCTGCGGAGCGGTGTTCGCCGACACCACCGATCCCGACTACCAGCAGCTGCTGGCCAGTATCCGTCGCGGACAAGCTCAGTTGGACGCCCCGCCGCGGTACGGCACGCCCGGCTTCGTGCCCAATCGCCAGTATTTTCGCGAACTGCGGCGGTTCGGCGTCCTGCACGCCTCGTCCGACCGGGAACCGCTGGACGTGTTCGCAGCCGATCAAGCCTATTGGCAGTCGTTATGGCTGCAGCCCGGCGGCCACGACGGTCACTGACGAAAGCCAAGCTTGAGAATCCGGCCGATGCAGGCCAGCAACCTGGGGACTTACCCCGGGTTCGAACGGCCCGGGTCCGGTTTGCCGATGTTTTATGGTATAACCCTGGCCAATTGCAGCAACGTTGTTTGGACCTGTCTGACAGAACGAACGAGGTGGAACCCATGCGATTGCTTACGTGTCGAACCGCGGCTGGCGTCCGGCTCGCCGCCCGTCGTGGTGACGAATTGGTCGATTTGAACCAAGCCGACCCGCAACTGCCTACCAGTCTGCGCGGCCTGCTGGCGCTGGGAACCGAGGGCATGGATCGGGCCCGGCAGGCCCTGGCGCAGGCGCCGCCCCTGGCTCCCCCTTTGGCTTGGTTGCCACCCGTACCCGATCCGCAAAAGGTGATCTGTGTCGGTTTGAACTACGCCGACCATGCGGCCGAGTCCGGTTTGCCAATTCCGGACCAGCCGGTGATCTTCAACAAATTCCCCAGCGCCCTGGCCGGCCATCGTGACCCGATCGTGTTACCCAATTGCAGCAACCAGGTGGATTACGAGGCCGAACTGGTGGTGATTCTGGGACGGCAGGGGCGGGACATTCCCGAGGAGGAAGCGATGAGCTACGTGGCCGGGTACGCTTGTGGCCACGATGTTTCCGCTCGAGATTGGCAAACCGGCACGCCGGCCGGCCAATGGCTGCTGGGAAAGACCTTCGATACGTTCGCCCCGGTCGGGCCGGAAATGGTAACGGCGGATGAAGTGCCCTCGCCCGGTCAATTGCCGATCCGGTTGCGGCTGAATGGCAAGGTCATGCAGGAATCGAGCACTCGCCAACTGATCTTTCCGATCGCCCACCTGATCCGTTACGTATCGCGAGTTTGCACACTGAACGTGGGAGATCTTCTGTTTACTGGCACCCCGCCGGGTGTGGGCGTGGCGCGCCAGCCTCAAGTGTTCCTGCAGCCGGGAGATGAGGTGGAGGTGGAGATCGAAACGTTGGGCGTTCTCTCCAATCCGGTGGTCGCAGCTTCCGGTACATCCGCCTCAAATTTGTAACCAATCCAGTTTCCCCAGCTGCTTTGTTTTGCCTGGAACGTATGCTGGTTTAATCAGCGCGCCCACTCCAGCCGTCGGCAAAGGGCTGCCGAAGAAGGCTTTGGGCGATCTGGTCTGGCAGCGAGCCGTCGTTTAGGGTAGAAGCGGGTTCTGGCCGCCTACTCCTGCAGGGTGACCGCCTAATTTCGGGCAGCGATCAGAAGCTGGTGAGGCACAGGGATGGGGTTTCGACGCAGCGGGTCAAGCGATCAACGGAGACGCCGGGTGCTGTTGGAAGAGCAGCAGCCGAGGCGAGAGTCGGCGGGCATGGGAAGCGACGGATTGCTGGCGGAGACCGCCGCGGTGCGTCCCCGTGGTCGGCGCCGGCGGTATGCCGAGGCCGCCACGGCCGATCCGCATGCGCCGATGACGGCGGTGATCCCGCAACGCTCTTGGACGTTGCTGCTGCTGCTGCTGGCCGGGCTCTGTCTGATCGCTGGGGTTCAAGCGCTTTACGGGCACGTGGGGCTGCGCGCCTCGCAACCCGGCTGGGATGCTTTGACGGGTTGGGATGTCTCGCAAGCGGGCAGTCTGGCGGGTTGGCTGTGTTCGATGTTACTGCTGGCCGCCGGTTTTCAGGGCGTGCAGATCTACCGCCTGCGCCGTCATCGCGAAGACGATTACCAGGGCCGTTATCAAGTCTGGTTATGGGCCGCACCGGCCATCTGGCTGCTGGCCTTGGCGGCCGGCACTCAGGCGCCTCAAGGGCTGGTGCGTGCCGGTTTGCAAACTTGGGTTGGCAGCGAACATTGGGCGGCTGGCGTGGCGCCGGACTTGGTGCCCGCCGCCCTCTGGTTGCTGCTGGCCCTGCGGCTGGTGTTCGAGTTGCGTGAGAGTCGTCTGGCGCTGACCTCTTTGGCTTGCTCGACGATCCTCGTTCCGGTTGCCGCCGCCATCCCGGCCGTTTTCGCCCCGCATCCCGTGATCCTGACGCTGCCAATGTTGGCCAGTTCACTGGCCATGATGGGACATTTGGCTGCGTTCCTGGCCGTCGCCAGCTATGCCCGGCATGTCTATCTGGACGCTCATGGCCAGCTGAACCCGCCTGCGGGGGCAAGGTCGGAGGAACCGGCGGTTCCAAGCCGATCCGCTCAGCCAGTGGCCGCGCGTTCGGTTCCGGAAAACGTCGCGCCGGCCGACTCGTCCCTCTCCGCCTTGCCCGCTGCTCCGGCCGCGAAACCGGAGAAGGAGCAACCGGCCCCCGTGACGGAATCGGTGGCGAAGGCCCCATCCCACGCCCGGCAGGTAGCGGAATCCGCTTCGGAAACCCAAGTGGCGGCGAGCGACACCAAGACACCGGCCGCGGGCCAATCGAAACCGGAACAGGAAACCTCGGATGCGCCGTTGAGCAAAGCGGCCCGCCGCCGCCTCCGCAAAATGCAGCGACGCGAGCAAGGTCGCCGAGCCGCTTGACACTCAGGCCCCCTCTGTGGGCCGCCAATGCCGCACCCCAACTGCGGCTACGGGGCTCGTCGGCCGGCGGTTGGCTGGAAATGGGGCGGGCGAACCCCGGAAACCGGGGGATGGAAACGCTGCATGCGCCCCGACACGCGCCGCTGCGGGGGAACCGATTCGGTGCTGCTGACCCCCAATAACCCCATCCAGCTCTCGAACGGCCGACCACTCCGCTGGTCACCTTCGAATAGACTGAGCACCTGCATGGTCTCGGCCGGCAGGAATTCACCGGGAGACGGCGCCCCCTGCACCGGCCGATGCACACGCTGCCACGTGCCGCAATTGAAATACCACTGGTTCCATACCGAACCGTCAGCATAACTGGCTTCCAGCGGCACGCTCTCTTCCTGGTGTGTGTGCCCGTAAACCACATGGCGGGCGCGGCGGTTGCGAATCTCCGATTCGGATCGGGCATGGCTGGCATACGAGAGCGGGGCGAGAAGAGCATCACAAGGAGCCCCCGGCAGATCCCCCGACCCAGGAGCGGCGCAACCTTGCCGGAACAGCAACCGCGGCGGCAGGACGTCGCGCCAACAGGGCCCGCCGCCGGAGTGGGGTGCCAGCGGCTCCGATTCCAACATCTGCTCGACCCGCTGATCCCATAGCTGTTTGATATGCTGCCGCCAAGTGGGACGCGGGCAAAGCTGCTGCAACAGGGCGTCCATCCAGCAGGGCGCCCGCAGCAGAGGGCGGACTTGGTACAAACCGCCCAGTGCTGACGCCATTCCCGGGGGAGCGTCATCCGGCAGTTCCTGCTGGACGGCGTTCAGAAATGCGGTGAATAACTCGACCACCAATGCGTCGCCCACACTGCTGGCACTGGCATCGTGGGTGAAATGCAACGGGTCGAAGACATCCCCGTGCCGTGCGACCACCCGGTAGCGGCGGAACAGATCGTACAGCAGGTCCGATTCGGCCGGATCGTGCGGAAACGGCTGCTCCCACGAATTCGCCAAGCCCATCTGGCGGACAACCTGCTGGCGGACACGGTCCCAGTGCGGACCGGGCAGATGCAACAGCCAGTCCTGGTTGCCCACAAGATAATGGACGCGGACGGGCACCGGCTGCGGCCGGGCTCGGTAGTCCGGCTGGCCGTTGGCGGCCCCGGGCGGGATCCAGACCGCTTCCCCCGCGACCATCGAGCGCAGCACGGCCAGCGACGCGGCATTGGCGGCCAGCGTCTGTTCGACGATCTCGCCCACCCGTTGGGCCATTTCGGGCGAATCGGTGTGCGTCCAGGGTTTGATCGGTCCGTCGTGCCATCGCTGGGTACGGATCAGATCGAGGACGTCGCCCAACAACACCAGATCGATCCGTTCGATCGGCCGGTAGCTACCGTCCCGCCGCCAGGAGGCGCGGGCGGCCAAATACCGAAACCGCTCGACCAGGATGTGGAACGAACCAGGATGAAGGTTGGAACTGGTCGTGCCGTCGGTCAAGTGCAGGTCGCTGATAAAGACGAGCATGCTCGTTACCTTAGTGCTCACGGAGGAAGTGCGCTGCTGTCGCAACGTGCCTGCTGCGGACATCGGCGCCCGATTGCACCGGCCATGACTGAAATTCCGGTAATTCGGCTTGTGCCGATCATTCGGTTGCCGGCTGCGCCCGTCAGCGAATCCGGGCGAAATGGGCAATCCGGGTCAATAGCCTGTATGGGGTTTC
>SLEY01000526.1 GCA_007124535.1 Planctomycetaceae bacterium | reverse complement strand
TGAAAGCCATCGATCTGGATATCCCGCGGGGGCGGCTGGTGGTCGTGTGCGGCGTCAGCGGCAGCGGCAAGACGAGTCTGGCGTTGGATACGTTGTATGCGGAGGGCCAGCGGCGGTATATCGAGAGTTTTTCGGCGTATACGCGCCAGTTCCTGGAGCGGCTGGAGAAACCGGCGGCCGAACGGATCGTCGGGATCCCGCCGGCGATTGCGGTGACCCGCAAGAGTACCACGCGGTCCAACCGCGCCACCATCGGCTCGACCACCGATACGTATGATTACCTGCGTCTGCTGTATGCCAAGATCGGTACGGTGGTGTGTTTGGATTGTGGTCAACCGGTTTGCAAGGACACGCCCCAGAGCGTGGCGGAGCGTTTGAGCGAGCTGGAAAGCGGCACGCGGTACTTGGTGGCTTTCCCGCGTGCTTTGTCCCGGGAGGACGATTTGCCGGCGGTCGCCGCCTCGTTGCGGGAGGAGGGTTTCATCCGCGTGATCGCCGGGGGCAAGACCCACACGTTGGCCGACCCAACGCCGGACTGGCCGCCGGATGCCGCCGAATGGCTGGTGGTGACGGATCGTTTGACCGCCGGTCGGGCGGCGCCGGGGCGGGTGCGGGATTCGTTGGAAACCGCGTTTTCCAAAGGCGGGGGCGTCTGCTGCGCCTTGGTCTCGGGGAACGGGCAAGCGGCCTCGATGACGGTCGATGGTCGTTCCTGGCAGCGCTGGGCGTTCCGCCGGACGCTGGCTTGCTCCGGTTGCGGGCGGGTTTATCCGGAGCCCGAGCCGCGACTGTACGATTACAACAGTCCGCTGGGCGCCTGTCCCACGTGCGAGGGCTTCGGGGATCGGATCGAGATCGATCGGGATTTGATCGTGCCTCAGCCCGAAAAGACGATTCGCGAGGGGGCGATCGCGCCCTGGAATTCGCCCGCCTACAGCCATGAACTGGAAGAACTGTTGGCCTTGGCCGACGACTACGACCTGCCCGTGGATGTGCCGTTTCACCAACTGAAGCCGGAGCATTGGCAGCTGATCTATGACGGGGCGCCGGAACGCCAGTTTGGCGGGCTGCGTGGCTTTTTTGCCTGGCTGGAACGGCGGAAGTACAAGATGCCGGTTCGCGTGTTTCTCAGTCGCTGGCGCAGCTATCGGCCTTGCCCCCAATGCGGTGGAAAACGGTTGCGCGAGGAAGCGTTGGCCACCCGTATCGCCGGTTATAACCTGGCCGAGATCAGTGGGCTGCCGATTGACAAAGCGTACCGGCTGTTCACCGAATGGGAAGGGACCGAGTGGCAGCGCACGGTCGGCCGCACGCTGTTGGAACAGGTCCAATCCCGGCTGGGTTACCTGCGTGATGTCGGCTTGGGGTACCTTACGTTGGATCGGCCTCTGCGAACTTTGAGTGCGGGGGAAGCCCAGCGGGTGGCGATGACCTCGGCCTTGGGGTCCAGCCTGGTGAACATGCTGTACGTTCTGGACGAACCGTCGGTCGGTTTGCATCCGCGGGATGTGGATCGGTTGGCCGGGGCGATTCTGGCTTTGCGGGATCGCGGCAACACGGTGGTGGTGACCGAGCACGAGTTGTCCTTGCTCCAGCGGGCGGATCGCTTGATCGAGATCGGTCCGGGGGCCGGGGAGCAGGGGGGGCAGGTCGTCTTTGACGGGTCCCCGCAGGCAGCTTGGGAGCCGGGGGCCAGCCTGACCGGCGAATTCGTTCGGGGACGCCGCGGTGCGGCGCTGCCCAAACGGCGCCGCCCGCCCCAACACGGCCGCATCCGTTTGTCCGGGGCACGCGGCAACAATTTGAAGCACCTGACCATCGATTTCCCCTTGGGCTTGCTGTGCCTGGTCACCGGCGTCAGCGGATCGGGCAAGAGCACCCTGGTCCAGGATACGTTGTACGGGGCCCTGTGCCGCCGCAAGCGGAAGGAGGTTTCGAAACCCTACCCTTACGACGAAATCGTGGGCGACGGCCAAATCGACGACGTCGTCCTGGTCGACCAAAGTCCCATCGGGCGCTCGCCCCGGTCCAACCCGGTGACCTATCTGAAAGCTTTCGATCCGATTCGAGCCGTGTTCGCCGAGACGGTCGAAGCGCGGACTCACAACTATTCGGCCAGCTATTTCAGTTTCAACGTGCGGGGAGGGCGCTGTGAAGCCTGCAACGGGGAGGGGCATGTGGAAATCGACATGCAGTTCCTGCCGGACGTGTTCATGAAGTGCAGCCAATGTGGGGGCGCGCGTTACCGCCAGGAGATCCTGGAAGTCACCTACCGCGGGCGGAACATCGCCGAAGTCCTGGACATGACCGTCCGCGAAGCCTTCGGGTTCTTCCGGGGCCAGACCAAGGTGCAGGTCAAATTGAAACGGCTGATCGATGTGGGATTGGACTACCTGCGGCTCGGTCAGCCGGCCAATACCCTCTCGGCCGGCGAATCTCAACGACTGAAACTGGCCGCGCATCTTTCGGCGGGCGGTCGCAACCGCACGTTGTTCCTGCTGGATGAACCGACCACCGGCCTGCACTTCGCCGACATCCTCCGGCTGTTGGATTGCTTCGAATCCCTCTTGGCGGTGGGGCATTCTTTGATTGTGATCGAGCACAATCTGCAATTGATGCGGGCGGCCGATTATTTGCTGGACCTGGGACCGGGGGCCGCAGAGGAAGGCGGTCGCTTGGTGGCTCAAGGCACTCCGGAAGAGGTGGCTGAAAACCCCAATTCGGTCACAGGGCGTTATCTGCGCGACGTGCTGGGCTGAAACACCGTTGCGTCGCTCCGAAGCGGTCCGCACCTGGCGCCTTCTTCCCGAGGCGGTTTTCTCTCAACCCGGATTTCATGACGCGTCGCTGCCACCGTTTCGCGATCCAATCATTGTTGCCCCCCTAAGTGATGAAGCACGAAGGATCTTTTGGGGTTTCTTCGGATCTTTCTTTTCGCGAGTGAACTCGGTTCGATCCTGTTATATCAGGCGGATTTCGGTGCACTTACCACTTCAGGGGGCTAGGTTTCGGTAAAAACCGCGGGTTGACCGATGATTGTTCAGAAACTAGTCTGCAGGTAAATGGCCAGCGTGTCGTTTTTGTTTCCCACCCTTGCTGCTTCCCCCCGTTCCTGACACCCCCCAGCATTGAACCTTCGTTTTACCACGACTCGGTTGGCCAAGCGGGAGGGTGTTTCAATCCAGCTTTGCAGATGAGGTCTTCTTATGAGGCGCTATCGGCCCCCTTACAAGGGTTTTACCTTAGTGGAATTATTGGTGGTGATTGCCATCATCGGAATTCTGGTTGCTTTGCTGTTGCCCGCGATTCAGTCCGCGCGCGAGGCGGCTCGGCGCGCCCAATGCAGCAACAACATGAGACAGATCGGGTTGGCTCTGCACAATTACCACGACATTCACCACCAGTTCCCACCGGGGGGGGTCAATTATCGTGGTCGTGGTCAGAACCCGCGGAGCACCAGTTGGACCGCGTCGGTGATGCTGCAATTGTTGCCTCAGATGGAGCAGCAGGCCTTGTTTGATCGCTACGATTTTTCCAATCCCCCCATGATCCACAGTCCACGAACCCACTTCGAGGAGAATCAGGAGGTGGCAGCCACGGAGATCCCCACGCTGATTTGTCCCAGCGAAACGGTGGACCGGACGACCTACTGGTATCGGCATTGGGATTGGCGACCTGGCTTTGCCAAGGGCAACTACGGTCCCATTTACAGTGGTTGCTGTGCGTGGTCTTCGAACTGCTTCAGCACGAGCATGATGCAGCATCGGGCGGCTTTCAACGCCAGCCAAATGTACGGGGCGTCGATGGCCGACATTTTCGATGGGACGTCGAACACCATCGTTTATGCGGAACTGTTGACCAGCCGGAGCGGGCTGGACTCGCGCGGCGTCTGGGCGCATCCGGGCGGCGCCTTCGTCAGTGGCAGCCACCGGCATCCGGATTTCGACATCCGCATGACGCCGAATGTGGATGCTCGCGACGATCGGGGCATGGATCGGCCGATGAGTTGCCGCTCGCACATCGCGACGGATCGGTACCTGCGCTGTGGTGGGATGATCAGCAATCGTCCGAATCACGCTGCTCGAAGCCGCCATCCGGGGGGTGTTCATGTGACGATGGGTGATGCTTCGGTGCGATTCATCCAGGACGAGATCGATCCCGAAACGTACATCCGCATGCTATCGATTGCGGCCCGCGACGCCGACATCCCGGTTTCCTGGCCCTAATTCTTCTGGCATTCAGCTTTTTGCAGCTCTTTCCACTCATTTCGCGAGGTCTTGTGATGCGGTACTTACCCCACGAAAAACGCGGCTTTACTCTGGTGGAGCTTCTCGTCGTGATCGCCATTATTGGCATTCTGGTCGCCCTGCTGCTGCCGGCGATTCAAGCGGCTCGGGAGGCGGCTCGCCGCTCCCAATGCGCCAACAACATGCGGCAAATCGGCTTGGCCCTGCAGAATTACCACGACATCCACAATCAGTTCCCTCCGGGGGGAATCAACTATCGCGGTCGCGGCCAGAATCCGCGCAGCACCAGTTGGACCGCTTCGGTCATGCTGCAGATTCTGCCCCAGATGGAGCAGCAGGCCTTGTTCGATCGCTACGATTTTTCCAATCCCCCAATGATCCACAGTCCACGAACCCACTTCGAGGAGAATCAGGAGGTGGCAGCCACGGAGATCCCCACCTTGATTTGTCCCAGTGAGAGCGTGGACCGCACGACCTATTGGTATCGCCACTGGGACTGGCGGCCGGGATTTGCCAAGAGCAATTATGGGCCGGTGTACAGTGCGGCCTGCGCCTGGTCGACGACCACCTTCCATCTCTCGCTGATGCAGCATCGCGCGGCATTCAATGCCAGCCAGATGTATGGCGCGGCCATTTCGCATTTCCAGGATGGGACCTCGAACACCGTCGTCTACGCGGAGTTGCTGACCAGCCGGAGCGGGCTGGACTCGCGCGGCGTCTGGGCGCATCCGGGCGGCGCCTTCGTCAGCGGCAGCCACCGGCATCCCGATTTCGACATCCGCATGACCCCCAACGCGGATGCTCGGGACGACCGGGGCATGGATCGGCCGATGAGTTGCCGATCGCACGTCACGACGGACCGATACATCCGCTGTGGTGGGATGATCAGCAATCGTCCCAATCACGCCGCTCGCAGCCGCCATCCGGGCGGTGTGCATGTGACGATGGGCGATGCTTCGGTGCGATTCATCCAGGACGAAATCGATCCCGAAACGTACATCCGCATGCTGGCCATTGCCGCGGCGGATCACGATATCCCGGTCTCCTGGCCCTGATCGCGATTGATCTTCGATTTAATTGAAATCCATGAAAGGAGCGTTCAAGCATGCTGACCAAACTTGCGGCGCATTACGTGCCGATCGGACTGTCCGTCTTCCTGGGGATGCTGTTGGTTACGGGCTGCGGGCCCGGTGCCCCGGAAGGTCGTTTCGAGGATCACACGGCCGATGCCGATCGCTATGCCCAGCGGATCAAGGATTTGGTCATCAACGAGATGACGTCGGCGAAAGCCGAGACGGATGACGAGGCGGTATACGAACATGCCCGCACCGTTGTTTTGGAGTTGGAGTTCTATGAACGGCAGCCGGTCGGCGAGCACGGGGCGATTTACGCTGAACTGCTGGAAGGCGCGGAGCAATTGGTCGAGCATCTCGAGACGGGCGGCAGCCCGGATCAAGCCCGGGCCATGATGGATGAATTGATCGCGACGGCGGAGCAATTGCCGGGCGAGGTCGTCTTGTTCGACGAACCGGATGGCGATTAAGCATCTGATCGTCGCCCTTCCCTACGAACCGATCGATGCCGCGGTATAATGACCGGGTCGGGTTCGTCTTGGTTAGAGATTCCAGGAGCCATGCGATGGCAGAGGTAACGGTTCGGATGCGGGACAATGGCCCCCTGATTGTCGAGGGCCCGATATTGCTGTTCGACGGGGCGGGGCAGGGATTCGTTTTGGATGCGAGCAAGGCATCGGTGGCGCTTTGCCGGTGTGGGCAATCGCAGCGCCGGCCGTTTTGCGACGGTTCTCACCGCGCGTGCGGTTTCGAATCGGCCGAGCGGGCGGCCGACTGATCGACATCTTTTCCCCGTGGTTTTTCCGGGCAGCCGACCGGCCGAGGCCGCTTGCCGGAGCGTATTTCGATTTCCGCCCGCCGCCCCTTCCCCTCAGCCGACTCCTTGTTAGGCTACCTGCTCCCGGGCTGCGCATGGTGTGCGGGTCCGAAGCGGTCGCCGGGTCGCGGGCCGGCCGCGGTGGGAATCGGATAACTCCTGCTCCTGATCAAGGATCTTCGATAATGCAAGAAGCACAGGTTTCCCCAACAGGAAACGTGGCGGGCTTGGCAGCGGACTCCTCGGAAAAAGCCCCGGTTGCCACGCTGGATGAATCTGGTAAGCGGGCCTCCGAAGTCTTTGTCGGACGCTGGAACCGGCTGGTCAGCACGACCAATTGGGAGAAAGGGCGGATCATTTACGAATGGCGTACGGCTCTGATCCAGGCCGGCGCCGATGGGTCCGAGTATGCGGACGAAGCCTGGTCGCGCCGGGTGGGTGGCGTGACCGGCCAACATGTGGGTCGGTTGCGGCGGGTGTTCGCGCGGTTTGGCGCCAGTTATGCGGATTATGACGGTTTGTATTGGAGCCATTTCTTGGCGGCTGTGGACTGGGACGATGCACCGTTATGGTTGGAGGGGGCCTCCCGGACCGGTTGGTCCGTTCCCGAGATGCGGCGGCAGCGCTGGCAAGCGATGGGCGCCGTGCCGGCGGAAGAGCCGCGAGACGATCAGGTGGTGGCTGCGGAGATCGACGAGGACCATGCCGTGACCGAAGAGTCGGTGTCGGAGCGCTCGCGCGGCGACTTTGACGAAAGCCAGGCGGGCCCGCGTGCCGAGGGCCCGGATTTCGGGGACGAACCGATCGCCAGCGGTCTGGACGGGCTGCCCGGCGGGCGCGAGGGTCCGGGCGAGCCGACCGGGGATTTGGCCGCGAGCGAGGAAACCGGCCAGAATCTGGCCGCCGCGGGTTCCGAAGTACCGCTCGTCCAACCCTTTGAGAACCTCGCCGAACTGCCGGATGATTTGGCCGAGGCCTTCGAGAACTTCAAACTGGCCATCTTGCGGCACAAGGCGGACGACTGGAAACGCATCCCCCGCGACGAGGTGTTGGGCGTCCTGGAAGCGCTCAAACAACTGACCTGCGCTCCGTCACCCGAATGATGCTGCTGGACTGCCCATCACGACGGCCGTGAATTCCCGCGGCCGATTCCGGGGTTGCGGATTTGTTGAGTTACGAGGCGCCGTCCGTTAAGCTAGCGGATTGGTGGCCGGACCCCGGCTATTGAAATTCGAGACTTACAGGAGTTTTGCTGATGTGCAGGACCACCGTTTGGGCATGGTTGGGTATCCTTCTCGGTTCGGCAGGCCTCGGCCGGGCGATCGCTGGCGAGGATTGGCCCCAGTGGCGGGGGCCCCAACGGGATGGCGTGTGGCGGGAGACGGGTCAGATCGACGGATTCGAAAGCCCGCAGATCCGTCTGCGATGGCGAGTGCCCTTGGCCAGTGGCTATAGCGGCCCGACCGTGGCCGACGGGCGGGTCTACGTCACCGACCGGCTGACCCAGCCGGAACAGTTGGAACGCGTCCATTGCTTCGACTGGAAGACCGGCCGGACATTGTGGACCCACACCTATGCGGCACCGTATGTGGGGTTCAGCTACACGGCCGGGCCGCGAGCTTCGGTGACGGTCGATGAAGGCCGGGCCTACAGTTTGGGAGCTGCCGGGCACCTGTTCTGCTTCGATGCGGCCGACGGGACGGTGCTCTGGAACCGCGATCTGGCTCGCGAGTACCGCATCGACATGCCCAACTGGGGCATCGCTGCGGCCCCACTGATCGAAGGCGACCTGCTGATCGTGCAGATTGGCGGAGAGGACGGGGCCTGTGTGGTGGGGATGGACAAGCGGACGGGCGAACCACGATGGACGGCCGTCGACGATGGGGCCAGTTACTGCGCTCCGATCGCTGTCGATCAG
>SLEY01000271.1 GCA_007124535.1 Planctomycetaceae bacterium | reverse complement strand
GAAAAGTTGGCGATCGACGGTGGCACGCCGGTGTTGACTCGCGAGGACTATCGGAATTGGCCGGTGATTGGCGAGGATGATCGGCGGTTTGTGAACGAGGTGTTGGACAGCGGGATTGTGGCCGGGGCCACGGGTCCGCAGGCCGTGGCATTGGAAAAGGAATGGTGCGAATTTTTGGGGTCGAAATACTGCCTGACCACCGGCAGCGGGACGGCGGCCCTGCACATGGCTTTGGCCGCCGCCGATGTGGGCCCGGGTGACGAGGTGCTGGTCCCGGCTTACACGTTCCTGGCCACGGCCTCCTGCGTGATGCACCAGATGGCCGTCCCCATCTTCGTGGACATCGACCCGTTTACGTACACCATCGATCCCCGCAAGATCGAAGCGGCGATCACCGAACGGACGCGGGCCATCCTGCCGGTCCACATCCAGGGCTGCCCGGCGGACATGGATCCGATCCTGGAGATTGCCCGCAAGCACAATCTGCACGTCATCGAAGACACGTGTCAGGCGCACGGTTCGATGTACAAGGGGCGCATGTGCGGGACGATGGGGATTGCCGGCGCGTTCAGTTTGAACAACTTGAAGAACCTCTGCGGTGGCGAGGGCGGTTTGTTCGTCACCGACGACCAACAGCTGCTGCAAAAGGCGGATTTGGTGCGTTATTTCGGCGACGAATGCGACGAGAAGACCCTCCGCCAGAAATACAACTCGTCCATCCTGGGCTACATGTACCGCAATCAGGAACTGCCGGCGGCGCTGGCCCGCGGCCAGTTGAGACACCTGGACGAATTCAACGCCACCCGGATCCGGAACTCGGAATTCCTCAGCCGCGAACTGGGCAAGATTCCCGGGATTGTCCCGCCGGTTTGCCCGCCCGAGGGGAAGCACGTGTACTGGTTCTACGCGGTACGCTTCGACCCGCAGGCCGCCGGGTTGGACGTCGATGCGCGGCGATTCCGCATGGCCGTCGAAAAGGCGGTCTTCAAGGAGGGCGTGCTGGTCGGACAATGGCAGGTGATGCCCGTGCCGGGTCAGGATCTGTTCCACAGCATGATCGGGATCGGCAAGCGATATCCGTGGGCGATCAACGAGGCTCAGGGGGTGAACTATCGTTACGACCCGCACGATTATCCGGTCGCCCAGATGCTGTGCGACACCTACACGAACGTGCATTCGATTCATCCGCCCAACGGTTTGGAGTTGAATGAACGGATCGTGGAGGCATTCCGCAAGGTGTTCGGCGATTTGGGCGCGGTGATGGATCATGCCGACGATGACATTCGGCCGGGATTCGACGGCCGGTTGTACGGCGTGGGTTGAGCACAACAAGGCAGAAGGAGCCATAGCATGCAATCCCAAGGACTTTTCGGCAAGAAGTATTTGGACATTCAAGACCGGGTGCGCGAGATCCCGCCGCCGGACGAGGCACAGGTGCTGGTCCGCGTGCTGGCCTGCGGCGTGTGCGGTACGGACATCAACTTCGTCCGCGATTGGGAGGACGAGCCCATGGCCTTGGGCCACGAGATCGCGGCGGAGGTGGTCGAAGTCGGCAAGAACGTCACGACGGTCAAGCCGGGAGATCAGGTGATCGTCGAGGATTGCACGATGTGCGGCGTGTGCGAGAATTGCAAGGCGGGTCAGCCCCAATTCTGCCGCAACATGTACGGCATCGACGACCAACCGGGGATGGGCCAGTACATGCTGGTCCGTTTCAACAGCCTGGTCCCTTACCAGGGGCTCGAACCGTCGGTGGCCTGCCTGACCGAACCGCTGGCCGTGTCCTTGACCTCGGTGTTGAACGCCCGCATCCCCCTGGGTGGCAGCGTGGTGGTGCTGGGCCCCGGCCCGCTGGGCCTGATGTCCGCCCGGGTCGCGAAATTGCAGGGCGCCGGCTACGTGGCGATCACCGGCCTGCCCGGCGATACGCCTTGTGAGCGGGCGCGGCTGGACCGGGCCGCCCAAATGGGCTGCGATGATGTGTTCGAGGTCGGCAAGCATGATCTCGAAGCGGAGATCAAACGCCGCTGTCCGCAAGGCGTCGACCGCGTGATCGTGTCCTCGCCGCCGGAGAGCCTGCACGACGCCCTGAAGATCATCAAGTTCGGCGGGATCATCACCTTCTACGGCCTGCACTTCGGCGGGCGCAGTACGATCCCGATCGACATCAATGACCTGGTGTTCCGGAAGATCTCGCTGGTTCCCACGTTTGCCGAGCCGGCCATCAATTTCCCGGTCGCCATCCGGTTGTTGCGCGAGGGGCTGGTCGACGGCGCCCAATTGGTCAGTCACACCTTTGCTTACCAGGACGCTCGCCAAGTCATGCAGGCGATCATCGAAGGCAGTCAGCCGATCATCAAAGCCGTGATGCTGCCCAACAGCTGAACCATCTCTTCGATAAGCGTCATTTTCAACCGAGCCCGAAGAAAGGAGCCAATCTCATGAACGACAACCCCAGCCGGCCCACAACCAACGATGCCGGGAACCCCGTCGCCAGCGACGAGTTTTCTCTTACGGTGGGCCCCGACGGACCCATCCTGCTTCACGACCACTATCTGGTCGAGCAGATGGCGAACTTCAACCGAGAGATGATTCCGGATCGCCAGCCGCACGCCAAGGGCTCGGGAGCTTTCGGGCACTTCGAGGTGACTCAGGACGTCAGCGCCTACACCAAAGCGGCTCTTTTTCAGCCGGGCGCGAAGACGGACGTGCTGGCCCGCTTCTCCACGGTGGCCGGCGAGAGCGGCAGTCCCGACACGTGGCGGGACGTGCGCGGCTTTGCCCTGAAGTTCTACACCCCAGAAGGCAACTACGACATGGTCGGGAACAACACGCCCGTGTTCTTCGTCCGCGATCCGATGAAGTTCCAGCACTTCATCCATTCGCAGAAACGGCGTGCCGACAGCGGACTGCGGGACAACGACATGCAGTGGGACTTCTGGACTTTGTCTCCCGAAACCGCGCATCAGGTCACGATTCTGATGAGCGATCGGGGCGTGCCCAAGAGCTATCGGCACATGAACGGCTACACGAGCCACACCTTCATGTGGGTCAACGCCCAAGGCCAGCGTTTCTGGGTCAAGTATCACTTCAAAACCGATCAGGGGATCGATTTTCTCACCCAGGAGGAAGCCGATCGGATTGCCGGCGAGGACGCGGACTACCACCGCCGGGACCTGTTTGATTTCATCAAGCGGGCGGACTACCCCAGTTGGACGCTGAAGGTGCAGATCATGCCCTTCGAGGAAGCAACGACGTATCGCTTCAACCCCTTCGATCTGACCAAGGTTTGGCCCCATGCCGATTATCCGCTGTGCGAGGTCGGTCGGCTGACCCTGAACCGCAATCCCACCGATTTTCACACGGAGATCGAGCAGGCGGCTTTTGAGCCGAACAATCTGGTCCCGGGAATCGGTCCGAGCCCGGACAAGATGCTGCTGGCACGCCTGATTTCCTACGCCGACGCCCACCGGGCCCGCCTGGGCGTCAACTATAAACAGATCCCGGTCAATCGCCCGAAAAGCCAGGTGCACAGCTACAGCAAAGGCGGTGCGATGCGGATCGAAAACGTCAGCGATCCGGTGTACGCCCCGAACTCCAAGGGCGGCCCCACGGCGGATGCCGAGCGTTATCCCGAACAGGCCATTTGGAATGCCAGTGGCGAGTTCATGCGTGCGGCCTACACCCCGCGTCAGGACGATGACGACTGGGGACAGCCCGGCGCCCTGGTGCGAAAGGTCATGGACGACGCTCAGCGTGATCGCCTGGTGGCCAACGTCGCCGGGCACCTGAAGAACGGTGTCTCCGAACCGGTCCTGCAGCGTGCCTTCGAGTACTGGCGCAACATCGACCAAGAGATCGGCGATCGGATTGCCAAGAGGGTGCAAGGCGGTTGATCTCCGCCTGGTGAAAGGGTTTCCGGTCGGCGCTCCAAGTCAAGGAGAAAACGATGCGTTTGATTGAACGAACTTTTTCCGACATTCAGGAGTGTCCGACCGTGTTGTTGGCCAACCTGCACGTCACGTCGGACATTGCCACCAATCTGGCACGGATGGAAGAGGTGATCGAGATTGCTCACCGCAAGCGTGCCAATATCGTCATCTTTCCCGAACTCTGCGTGACCGGATACGTCTGGGACGACGGGGAGAGCGGGGAGGTGACGCAACTGCTGGAGCAAGGCGAGAACCGCGCGATCGCTACGACGATCGACCGGATCCGCGACAGTCTGGTGGACGACGGTCACGGATTGGAGTACGTCTTCTACAACAACGTGCGCCGCAAGGACGGCCGGTTTTACAATTCCACGTTCGTCCTGAACCGCAGCATCGACTACAACCGGGAAGAGACCATTTACGACAAGGTCTTTCTGCCGCCGCTGGAGCAGCGTTTTTTCCAGCAGGGCACCGACAAACGTCTTACGATCCGGACCAAGTGGGGCACGTTCGGATTCCTGATATGTTACGATCTCTGTTTCGTCGAGTTGGCCAAGCACTACGCCTTTCGGGACCACGTCGACGCCATCGTCACAATGGCTCACTGGCGTTCGGAGGCCGTGCGTGAGTATGCCGCCATGAACATCATGACCGACCATTACTATGGCTATCTCTGGGATCTGATGAATTCATCCAAAGCCGCCTACAATCAGGTATGGAGTTTGGGGGCGAACAGCGTCGGACCGCACGACATCAGCGGCAACTACTTCTGGGGCGGAAGCGGCATTTGGGCCCCGAGCGGGATGAGCATCGTGCAGGCCTCGAACATTACGGCCGAATTGATCCTGGTACACAACCTGGACATCCGCGGCCAGTTGGCCCGCGAGCGCGACGACTTCGATTACCGGATCGACTTTTCCCGCTTCTACCGCCATCTCGAGCAGGAGGCTTGTACCCCGCGGCAGTTGCCCTGAGCCCGCTTGCCGCGGTTTCCTGCGACTTCGTGACGACTTTGCAGCGGTTATTTTTCTTGTTTCCGAAGATACTCGGAGAACTTCGTGGCGTCGGCAACCTCCATCTCGAACCGAACCAAGTTGGTCAAAAAGTAGGGGACCACCAAAGGGATCGTGATTCCAAAGACGAAGAGGGCGATCAGCATCAGGGCATTTCCGTGCCACTCGTAATAGGCCACCTTGTCCATTTTGCTTGCCTTTCGATTATCGGCCGTTTTATTTCGCGAATTTGAGGTAGCCGAAGACCAGCCAGCCCAGCATCACGCTGGCGGTCAGGACCAGCACCGGCACCGGACCGAATTGGGCGATCAGGGGCAAGGAGGCCGCGGTGAACAGCCCGCCGCCCACCACCGGTTCGAACAGCAGTTGCTTGTACCCGAAGCTGTGCATGGCTCCGGTCCGGTTCTGCGGATCGGTCATGTGGATCAGCAGCAGTCCGATCACGGTCATGCCCATGCACTGTCCGAAGTTCGCCAGTCCGTAGGGCACCCAGTTTTCCTTGAAAAGACGCGGGGCCAGCAGGAGGAACGCCAGCAGATTCCAGAGGATACCGGCCAGGGCCAGCAGCAGGAACGGGCCCACGTAGGCGCCCAGGGCGGCCAGCGAGATCGTGGCCAGGGCCGAAACGATCAACAGATCCAGGGACGTCCCTGAAACGCGATTGATCAGTTTGCGGTCGATATGCGCCGCTTGTCCGGTGCGTTCCAGCACGATCTTTCCCATCAGCACCAACATGCTGACGATCAGGAACGCCCAAAACACCGTGGTCAGTGAAATGCTGTTGTCCAAGGAGAACCCCTTTGCTTCGTCGGGGGCTTCGTTCATTTACGAAAACGGTCGATCACCTGTTGGCCGGGCCAGCGGGGAATGCCGCCGAAGTACTCGACCTGATCCATCTCCGGATCCGTACCCAACTCGCGCGGGTCGCCCGTCTGACGGAGGTGCTGCGACAACTGCTCGGACAACTCGCGCAGCACGGAGGCATAGTCCGGATCGCCCGCCAGATTGTCGAACTGGTGGGGATCCTGCTGGACATCATACAACTCCTCGGCCGGTCGCTTGGCATAAGCCAGATCGTACAGCGGGCGGACCTCCGGACAATCCCGATTGGCCCACAAGTAGAATTTCGTCTGGCCGTTATCCGCATCGCCCAGCCAAGCGTTTTCGATGTGGGCATTCTTCCGGTCGGGCGTGCCTTCGGGCCAGCGTTCCGGCAGGTAATTGCGGATGTAGAGGAATCGGTCGGTTCGGATAGCTCGCATGGGGTAGCCGCCCGGGTTGCCCCGTTCTTGAGCCGGCGTGTGCCGCTCGCGACCGGTCAGCACATAGTCCCGCGACGCATCGATCCGTCCTTCCGCATCGGTCAACAACAGCGGCAGGAACGACCGGGCCGATATCGATTCGGGCACGTCCACCCCTCCCGCTTCGAGAAAGGTGGGCGCCAGATCGCCCAAGTTGACAAAATCGGTGACGATCCGGCCCGGGGTCCCGATTCCGTCTGGCCAGCGGACGGCCAGCGGCACGCGGGTCCCCACGTCGTACAGATTGGTCTTGCCACGCGGGAAGGACCAGCCGTGATCGCTGCTGATCACGACGATCGTTCGCTCCAACTCGCCCTGCTCTTCCAGCAATTCGAGCAGCTCGCCCACGTCGCGGTCGAAGCGTTGGACTTGAGCATAGTACTCGGCGATATCCTCGCGAACCGCTGGTGCGTTGGGCAGCATGGGGGGGACGACCACATCGTCGGGATCGATGCCCATGGCTCGGCGCAGGGCCGCCCCGTCACCTCGGACTCCCCGGTGCGGATCCTGGCTGCCGAACCAGAAGCAGAACGGCTGGCCTTCGGGGCGCGCTTCCAGGAAGCGGGCGAAGTTCGGAAAACCGGGCCCCGCCGGGTTGTGTTCGCGATCCCCGATCCGACCCGGTGCCCAGCCCTTGCGCGTATGGCCGACGAAGTATCCGCCGTGTTCGGCCAGCAAGTCGGGATACGTCGCTATGTCCTCAGGGAACTGGGACCACAGATTGGCCCCTGCTCCCAGTTGCCAGAAATGCTTGCCTGCCAGCACAGCCCCCCGTGAAGGTGTACACGAGGGCGAAGAAATATAGGCATGCCGGAAGAGCACGCCTTCCCGGGCAACTCGATCGAACGTCGGCGTCCGGACCGTCGGATCCCCATGAATCCCCGCATGGGGGTAGCCCCAATCGTCTGCAAAGGCGAACAGAATATTCGGTTTTTCCGGAACGGGCGCCTCCGCGCGCGCGGCACTGCGCGTTGCTGATAAGCAGGCGACGATTCCAAGGAGCAGTATCCGTGTGGCGATTCTCATCGTGATCCTCCCGGTTTCCGGTTTGATGGTTTCTGGGTTGCTTACGGCAGGACGATCTCCCAGTGGTTTTCCCGGTCGCGGGCCAGCGTGCGGGAGGTGGTGGTTTCACGATCTTCATAGCGGACTTGGATCTCGTAATCGCCCCAGAACCCGCGCACCTGCGACTGGCCGTTCTCCCCGATCGTTATTTCCGTGTCCGTCCACCAGCGGTCTTTGATCAATTCCTTCAGCACCTGGTAGGCCGGTTTGGGGGTCATGTCGTGCCGGAGAAACCCGGCCGGGGCTCCTTGCCAAGCTCGCGCGTCGGAAAAATCCCACCACGTGATCGCCTCGACGGCCGGATGCGAGAACAACATCGTGTAGATCCGTTCGACTTCCCGAGCCTGCCGGGCTTCGCCCTCCGGCGTCGTCTCCCAACCCGGGCCCAATTCCCAACCCGGCTGGCCGGACAGAATCGTCAACTCGGTAAAATGCAAGGGGACGTCAAAACGAGCAAACCGCTGGCAGACATCCCAAATCCGTTCATTGCTCCACGTGCCGCTATGCATATGGCTCTGCAGACCGATCGCATCGTATAACGGCTCGCCCGCCTCATCGACCAACTGCTCAATCAGCCGCTCGTAGGACGGGTCGACGCGATAATCATTGATCAACAAGACGGCCTCGGGGTTGGCTTGGCGCGCTTGCTGAAACGCGGCTCGGGTCAAAGGCACTCGGCCGACTTGCTGCCACATGGCCGTCATTTTCGGAGCCCGTTCCCCCATGCTCTCCCGTTCGAAATGAACCGCTTCGTTGACGACATCCCAGATATCGATCTTCCCTTGAAAGTGGCGCACGCAGTCCTCGATCCGGGCCAACTGCAATTGCCGGATCTGCTCCGGAGCCTCGGGCAACCAGCCGGGATCGCTGTAATTCCAGAGCAG
>SLEY01000673.1 GCA_007124535.1 Planctomycetaceae bacterium | reverse complement strand
GTCCGTCAGTTGATCCCACGCCTCCAGGTCCAGTTCGCCCGAGTGGACCCGTGCCGCCAAATGCGCCACGCGAGCGGCCTTCTGAGGCGGCAGACCCACCCCGCGCAACTGCTGCTCAGAGATCTCGGGTATCATGCGGAGGAGGTGCGCGAGATCTTTCGGCTGATCGACTGGATGATGAGCTTGCCGGAGGACTTGAACCGGAAATTCGAAAAAGAACTGGTCGCTTTGGAGGAGAGTTTGAACATGCCTTACGTCACATCGGTGGAGCGTATCGCCGAAGCACGGGGCCAGACAAAGGGCGGAGCAGTGGTTCTTTTGGGGCCACTGACACGGATCTGTGGAGCGGTTCCCGAGGAAGTCGAACAGCGGCTATACCGACTGTCGCTCGAAAGGTTGGCGGAACTGGGAGAAGCCCTGTTGGATTTCCGGTCGCTGGATGACCTGCGCGCTTGGCTGGACGCGCATCCGCCTTCCACGGCCGATTGAGTCGCCAGCGTAGGGGGGTGGGTTGAGCCTTGGTCCCCATGGGGCCATCGGGTCCGCGCTGCTCTGGCAGCGTTCCGCATCCGGTTCGCCTGAACGCTGCCCCCCCTCGAACGAGCGATTTGAGGTGTTTGCCGACGGCAGGGCGCGTGGTATACAATGCGGGAAGCAGAAACATGGCGCCATCGTTCTCTTCTGTTGTCTTCAGGCGTGGAAGAAGCGGCGGCCAACAGCACGTTGGAAGAACCAGATGGCCCGTAGGACAGAACCCTTAACGTAATCTAATCGACGCGGTATTGCTGTGATATAGTAGATCAACATAAGAAACGCTGGAGAAATACGTATGACTGCACAACTAACTTTGGTCTACTGGAAAAGCGGGAAATTCTGGCTTGGCAAATTGCTCGAGCATCCCGAAATCATGACACAGGGAGAAACGCTGGAGGAACTCGAAGAGAACATCAAGGATGCCTATCGCCTGATGGTTCTGGACGATGTACCGGAAGAACATCAGGTCTTGGTCTTGTTTGAGCAATGCGTCCTTCAACAAGTTGCTGGTTCGGAATGGCAACGGGTACGGGCGAGGTCGGAGAGGTGACGGTCAGAACCCGCCGCGGGCGCCGCCGAATCCGCCGCCTCCGATCCCGCCTGCGGCGCCGCCGAAACCTCTGGCGGCGCCCGTTCCGCCGGTCGCCGCGCCGGTGTAACCGCGCAGCACGCGCGGCGATTCGAAACCGTGCATCGGCTCGGCCTCCGGATGACCGATTCGGATGGGATAGTCGGCCCACGAGGGATCGTATTCGGCCAAGGCCCGTTGCAGGGCGGCCACCCGAGCCTGATCCCGTTCCGCATCGCCACTGGGCTGGACCAACAACGGGTACAGGGCGCCCCGGCTATGGTGGACCAGCCGTTCCAGGTGGCGCTGCCCGAACGGACTCAACCGATCGCTGTCCCCGTGCCATTCGTACAGGTAGAACACGAAGAAGTCCTCATCGGCGCGAGCCGTTTGTTCGGCCTGCCACTGGTCGCGGTAGGTGCCGGCGGGGATGGGCACGGCGCCGTGGGGAACGACGGCATGGTGGTCATGGCGGCGGGGGTGGGTATGGCACCCGCTGGCGATCAGCAGCGTGGTCGCCGCCAGGAACCCGCGAGAAACGGCTGCTCGGCGTGGTGAACAAGGAATCATGGGATTGGCTCCGGAAGCTGATGACCAGGGGGCGGCCCTAGAAGCCGTCTCGCAGGCGGTAGGAGGCGGGCGGGGCGTGCCGGCGCGGATCGCCGTCAGCGGTGGCGGGATACCACCGTGTTTCGTCGCGGCCGGCGCCCAGGATGTATTGATCGTGACCGTGTTTCTGGAACTGCCGGATGCGGGCGCCGTCCGTGCGCACCGGGCTGCGGAAGTCCTGGCCCCGGCGGCTCTCCAAGCGGTTGCCCAGGAAGAATTCCGCATCCGTCGGTTCATGCACATCCGAGCCGGGCAAGGGCGGTTGAAAACCCGGATCCAGCGGATGAGCCAGTTCCGGCGTCACCAACACCACCAGTTCCTGCTCCGAAGCGGAACTGCCTTTGTTGGAAAAGAGGGTCCCGACCAAGGGCAAATCGCCGAGCAGGGGGACGCGTTTGCCGTCCCCGGCCACCGTTGTCTGGAGCAGCCCGGCCAGGGCCAGCGTTTGATGATTGCGCAGTTCGACCGTGGTTTCAAACGTGCGGGCATCCTGGGCGGCCACCGTACTGCCGCCGATGTTGGTTTGCGTGCTCCGGTCCAGCGTGCTGACCGACCCGGCGATGCGCAAGCGCACCCGATCCCGATCCGTGATGTGGGGAGTGAAGTTCAAACGGACTCCCACTTGCTCGAACGCGACCCCTTGGCCCACCGCACCGAAACCGGCCGTGGCTTGAGGGATCGGCACGCGATTACCCGCAAAGAACGTCGCCGTTTCCCCGTTGAGCGCAACCACGTTGGGTTCGGCCAGCGTGCGGGCGAACCCCATGTCCCGCAGGGCATTCAAGGCGAACCGATAGTCGCTGCGCTCGACCGATAGATTGCCGCCCGTCGATGCTTCGAAGGCTTCGGGCAACAGCAGGGAAACAAAACTCACATTCCGGCTGCCGCGGATTTCCATGTCGGTTCCGATTCGCCGCAGCGCCGACCGGTTGACTTCCGCCACGATGACGCGGAGGGTGACTTGCTGTTCGCCGGGGATTTCCAGCAGATTGATGATCCCGGCGCGGGCGATGGCTGCCGAGTCCATGACGGAGCGGCGGGTGGCCGCCAGGTCTTCCAATTCGAACCGGTCTTGATCGATGAACAGATTGGTCACCGTTTCCCGAGCTGCCGCATCGCCCGGTCGCAACGCCCGCCGGCCGCGCGTCTGGGCCAGGATCGTCAGGATCTGACCGGCTTCGATCGCGTCCTTGGCCTGGCCCCGCACCGCCAGCCGGTCGCGAATGATGCTCAACTGCACATAACTGTCCGGAAACAGTTCGTTGATCTGGAACTCCAGATCGTCCAGCGTCTCGCGATACTGAGGATCCTCGAAGACGCGCAGCCGGAAACTCATGATCCGCTTGCCCGTCTCGGTTGTCGGGTCATTGAACCAGATGGTCAGCACGGTCGTACCCGGTTGCAGACCGACGATCGCGATCTCCGTTTCGGAGACGATGTCCCAGCGGGCGATGTTCTCGTCGGGCAGGTACAGCCGCAATTCCGGCTCCGTCGCCCATTCGGCAAACACCAGGATCCGCGGATGGCCGACCAGCAGGTTCAATTCCTGTTGGGGATCGACGATCTGCGGGATCATCCGCTGCCGTTGCCGTTCGGCTTCGGGCGTCACCGGTTGCGGCAGCAGTTCGTCCGGCAAGTGGCGCTGGAACGGCAGACGGGGATCTTCCGCCGGTTGAACCTCGTCATCCGCCGCTCGGATCTCGCGGGGCTCGCTCAGCACGGGAGGCAGGACCGGTTGGATCAGCCCCTCGGCCGGCTCCGCCGCTTCCACCCCACCGTTTTGCCGGGCGCCGGACCAGCGCGGCTCCGCCCCCACAGGACCCGGGTTCGAGCTGGCGATCGCCAGCAGAGCCCAGACCCCCAAGGCGCGTAACCTCTCCGCCGCCGCCCGTCCCGGCAACCGTTCCTCGCGTTGTTCCATTCGTTCCATAGTGCCCCCCGGCACGAAGTTCTCAGGAAAGGCGCCGCGTCCACGGTACGCCCTGTGCGAGGCCCAACCAGTACCACTTGTATCGGCTGCGACAATTGGCGCGATTAGAGCAAGTTTGCCAAATATGGGAGTCAAGTCGTCACATCCAACTTTTCGCGGGATGCCGCAGGCAGGATCCCACCCCAAGAAATCCCTTTTTTTCCTGCCGCCGTACGCCTCAAGGTGCCGCGACCAGCGGCGGCGTTCGGCAGTCACGTCTGCCTGGCTGGTCATCCCTGGGGGTGTATAGACTGACTTTCAGGGTCGGCTATCCTCGTCGGCTCCATTGGCTTCTTCGTGCTCCTCGTGACAACCCTGGCGATATTGACGGGGCGTCAGGCCGGTTTGGCGGGCGAAGGCACGGCAGAACTGCTCGCCGCTGGAGTAGCCGCATTGGCGGGCGATGGCGGCGACCTTATTCGTCGAAGCCGCCAGCATCCGTCTGCCCAGTTCCAACCGTTTACGTTCGATTTCGGCACGAATCGTCCGCCCGAGGTGCTCTTCAAACGCACGGTACAGTCGGCAGCGACTCATCGTCGTCGCGGCAACCACATCGCCGACACCGATCGGGCGATGGAAGTGCTGCCAGATAAAATCGACGGCCTTTGCGACCTGCGGATTGTCCAGCGCCAAAATATCGCTGCTGCGACGCACCACCAGACCTGCAGGCGGAATCAACACGGGCTCCGTTGGCGGGGATTCGCCCGCCATCAGTTTGTCGAGCAGTGCGGCGCCTTCGAACGCCAGTTTTTCGCGATTGCTGTCGACACTGGTCAGCGGCACCGGTGCGAATTCACATGTGTACTCGTCATTGTCCACACCGACGACGGCGAGTTCCTCCGGCACCCGAATTCCCGATTTCTCACAGACGCAGAGTAGGAAATAGGCTCGATGATCGCTCTGCGCGACGATGCCCAGCGGTCGGGGCAGGCGGTGCAGTTTGCGCTGCAGCCAAAGAAACGGGTTCGAGCGGGGCCGCTTTTTGGCCACGGCAAACCAATTCAAGACGATCGCCTCGCGTCCCGCGGCTTGTACCGCAGCCGCAAAACCGGCCTCCCGCTGCTGAACATCCTGATAATGCGTGTATTTGTAGAACGCCAAGTGTTTGAAACCACGCTCCAACAAGTGCTCGGCCGCGATTCTGCCGAGTTGGTAATTGTCCAGCACCACACGGGCGGCTGGTATTGCCGGGACATCTTTCGTCAGGGCAACCATCGGCACATCCTGATTCCGCAAATAACGAATCAGATCGTTCCGATCGGGGAGCATCAAGGTCAAAATCCCTTCACCGCCCCAAAAGCGCGGGGGCGTACCGTAATGGGCCATCGTCGAATCCAAAATCCAGTTTCCCCTCCGTGCGTAAGCGGCAACACCACGGTGCATCCGGTGTTCGTAGTAGGCCAGGGCCAGCAGGACGCGTTTTCGCGTGAGTTCGTAATTCTGTCGGGTACGGGCCGAGTTAGGCATGAACACGACTCCCATCGAAGCACGAGGCAGAGAAACCGATACAAAAACGCAGAAGAATTATACATTTACTCAGGGTTTTTTCTAGGATGTCGGCGGCGGTTGCCTTAAAATGGACAGGAGGCGCGTCCTGGCCCCGACGTCCGATGGGGCGCTGCTCAGGTCGCCGGGGCGCAACCGTGATTTCGCCACGAATCCCCGATATGAGGTTTTGCAATATCTCAAAAGGAGTCAGGTTTTATGTCCACCTTGGCGACTCGACGGCACGCGTTTACCCTGGTCGAGCTACTGGTTGTCATTGCCATCATTGGAATCCTGGTCGCATTGCTGCTGCCAGCGATCCAGGCGGCTCGCGAAGCAGCTCGCCGCACCCAGTGCTCGAACAACATGAAACAGATTGGACTGGCCATCCATAATTTCATCAGTGCGCACAACCGTATTCCTCCATCGAACATCGCTCATCGCTCGATGACCCTGTTTCCGATTCTCTACCCCTACCTCGAGCAAGAGGGCTTGTACGATGTGATCGGTTCCGGCTCGGACATGTGGGGAGTCACCGACCACAATAAGGCCCTTGTCGATCATGGTTCGCCCCAGCATTCCTGGTGGTCGAATTTATCGATGGAGGACAAGCGGGCTTTCGGTTTCGTTTCAACTTACCTTTGCCCCTCGCGCCGTTCCCCGCCGGCGTTTCACGATTTCGAGCCCGGCACGAATATCAACCGCTACCCCGGCCCTCAGACGGATTATGCCATGGTCATGCGGGGCGGTAGCGGAGCAGCTTGGTGGCAGTATCCTGGCAATCCGGGAACGCGGAGCCCTTTTCGGGTTGCAGACTCGGACTACGCCAACAACGTGGTGACGTCGTGGCAGCCCCGGGATTCCATCGCTTGGTGGGCGGACGGGACCAGCAATCAATTGCTGATCGGTGAAAAGCACTTTTCTCGCACATATCCGGCCGGTACCTGTGTCCAGACTTATGGCGACTGTGGTTATCTGGCGGCCTTTACCGGAGCGGCGGTCGTGCATACGGCTCGCACCTTCGACGATACGGGCGCAGGGCCCCGCATGCTGGCTCGGCCCACCGATGATACCAACATTCCGGAAGCCACGACCCGGTTCGGAAGTGCTCACCCGGGAACGGTCAATTTCCTGTTCGGGGACGGTTCCGTCCGTGCCTTGGCTTTGTCTACATCCTGGGACGTACTTTGGAAACTGGCAGACGTAAATGACGGAAACCCGGTGGCCTTGCCCTAGTCGCGCGAACCCGGGCAACCTAACCACGAAACAAGAGGAGAACCCGCATGCGAGCGAATCATTTTTTGGGCCTGGCCCTCGTCCTGGGCAGTCTGGGGCTGGCCGGGTGTAGCGATCGCGTTTCGTTGGAAGGTCGCGTGACCTTTTCCGACGATGGAAGCCCTTTGTCCCAGGGGATGGTGCTGTTCGACGACGGCCAGATCATGGCCCGCGGCCCGATCCAGTCGGATGGCAGCTATGCCGTGGGCGTCGAGCGGGAAAACGACGGCATCCCGAAGGGAACGTACCGGGTGAGCATCGTGGATGCAGCGGAGGAGATTCCCCCGGAATCGGAGTATGTGGCGCCTACCTACCGTAAGCTGATCGATGAAAAATATTTCCTGAGTGAAACCTCGGGCTTGGAGATCACCGTGGACTCCTCCACGCGCCGCTTTGACATTGAAGTCGAACGGGCGCCGTAGTGGGGCATGGCCGATTCCGGCCGGTTTTGCTGGCCTCGGCCGCAACTCCGGGGTCGGCGGCGATGGCGACCACGGCAGAAGACCCGCCTGCGGCCCCGGTCGACTGGCCGGGTCCAGCGCGATGGGGTGGCTACCCTTGATTTTGCCCACCTATCGGTTTATACCACGTACAGAATCGACAGAACCGACCTCGCTTTCACCTTTGCAGGAGTGAACTCTGATGCATGACCTTCCTTCTTTTTCCCGGCGTTCTCTGCTGGCTGCGGCGGCAGGGACCGGGTTGGCGACTGGCTGGACGCGATCTGGACGGGCTGCCGAGACGGCTCCGGAAGGCGTCCGGACGTATCAAAGTGCCGACTTTTACGATGCCGAGGGCAACTTCCTGGTCGATCGGGCGCGGGAAGCTTACTTCGACATGTTCGCCCGCTTCGGCTATCCGGTGTCCGAGACGATCCGGCGGGATATGTGGATCCTGGATTTCCAATTGGGCGACTTCGCCCGCGTGGGGATGGCCGGGATCTTCTGGCTGAACCGGCAGGATTTCGGATACTTCGGCCATGAGATTTACCTGCTGCCCGGCCAGATGATCGCCGAGCACCAGCATGTAGCGACGGACAAGGGGCCTCCCAAGATGGAGTCGTGGCAACCGCGGCGGGGGATGATCTACACGTTTGGGGAGGGCGATCCTACCCCCGAATTTTTGGATAAGATTCCGCCCAGCCAGCGCGAGTTGGTCCATTCGCGGCATTGCCAACCGCTGGGGATCGACGAGATCGGGCATCTGAACCGGTTGAAGGCCTGGCATTTCATGGTCGGCGGGCCGGAGGGGGCGCTGGTGACGGAGTATGGCACGTTCCACGATATGGACGGGCTGCGTTTTTCTAACCCGAACGCGGGGCTCTAAAGGAGGCGGAGGGCATGTCGGATCTTTCGTTGTTCGATTTGAAGGGCCGCAAGGCACTGGTCACCGGCGGCGCGGTGGGCATCGGTCGCGGCTGCGCTTTGGCCCTGGCAAGGGCGGGGGCGGAGGTGGCCGTGGTGGATCGGGATGCGGAGGCCGGAGCCCAAACGGCCGAAGAAATCCGCTCCCAAGGGGTCGCCGCCCAGTTCGTCACCTGCGATGTGACCGATAAGCGTCAGGTCCAGGCCATGGTGGAACAGGTGGTCGCGGAATTCGGGCGGCTGGATATCGCCGTCAATAACGCGGGTATCGCCATTCTGGGCGCCGACGAGGAAATCGATCAGGCGGCTTGGGACCAGGTGGTGGCCGTGAACCTGACCGGCACGTTCCTTTGCGCCCAGGCCGAGGCCCAGCAGATGATCCGCCAGACGCC
>SLEY01000693.1 GCA_007124535.1 Planctomycetaceae bacterium | reverse complement strand
CGCCCTTCGCCGGCAGCCCTGCCGGCCCGGCCCGCAGCCCGGCGAACGCTCCGGGGCCCGCCCGCTGGCTTACGAAGTGGATGTCCAGCCGGTTTGGGACCGCCATTGCCTGGCCTGCCATGGCGGCGAAGAGACGGAAGCCGATCTGGACCTGTCCGGCGAACCGACAACGCACTTCTCCCGCTCCTACGAGCAGCTGATGAGCCGCGGTCTGATCGCCCTGATCGGCGAAAACCATCCCAAAGCCGGCAACAATCACTACCTGCCCCCGTACCGTCTGGGAGCCCATGCCAGCCGATTGACCGAGTACCTGGACGAGGAGCATTACGGGGTTCGGTTGAGTCCGGCCGAGCGCATCCGCGTGACCACCTGGATCGATTCGAACGGCCAGTACTACGGTTCCTATTACGGCCGGAAGAATCTCCGTTTCGCGGAACATCCCAATTTCCGCCCCGTTCTGACGTTCGAACAATCCCGCGCAAATACGCCCCCGTTGCCGGAAGAACAGCGGTAAACCAAGAATCGGACGTGTCGGACGGGTCGGATGCCAAGTGTCAGATTATTTGATTTCGAGTGTCGAATTGGTTGTTTGGTGAGTCTCGGATTCGTTGGCTGATCTCGACGGACTTGGAAGAAAATTGAGCAGAACTCGACTTCGAACGGAGGAAAAGTTGCCTCAAGCCAGGCCCCTGGCTGTTTCCAAGTATGTGAACAGCCTTGCCCCAAAACATTGGCAAAAGGAATCGGCCACTTGGAGGGTCATGCGGGCCTGTTCGAGCGTCCGGCGGCGTTGGTCGGAACGCGCGTTGGCGTGGGCGACGGGACAACTCTGGCGATGCACATCGGCACGCGGATCTTTCTGCAAAATCAGTTGGGTTCCCCATTGGACCAAATCCTTCAGGGAGCCCAGCCAGGAAAGCCAGCGCCAGAGGGTGACGTGGCTCAGCTGACGGCCGTTGTCCTGGTGGGCGTAACTCGGCGGAACGTGTCGATCGCGAACCGCCTGGCGGTAAGTGGTCGGCTGGCCGGCCTGTTGTTCACGACCGCCCGGTTGTACTCCTGGACTTCGCGTCGGACATCGCTCATACTGCGCTCCTCGGATAGGGAGGACGGAAGTCGTAACCACCAAAGACACGGCTTCCGTCCTTTTTCTTGTGATCCATCGGAACTCTAACCGACCACCCGAACCGAAAAAAGAGGGGCGGGGTACTAGAAATCTCTTGAACCAGGCGGGGTATCAAAGCGGGGTATTCAGGCGAGGTGCCATCCCGGGGTGTTCAGGCGGGGGATCGATAGAGGGGCACCGGGACCCCTAATGCGAGACTCCCGAACTCGAAATCTGAGACTTGGCATTATTTCTTGGCAGATGCTTGGGGTTCGGGGGCCGGGGGGTTGGGCGGATCGCGTCCCCGGACCTGCGCTATCGCCACCCGGGCTTTGTTGTGAACTAGATCGCGTTCGGGACACGAGTGGCTTGGCTTCGTCCTTGATCCATGTTAAAGCTGCCTTAGGGCCATGCGACGGGGGCAGCAAACGCTGAGGAGCGCAGTCGCGCCCCCCCGACGGAAGAATATAGCGGCCAGAGGTCGCCCATCCCAAATACGGGAACAGAGCCCGTCTTTTTTTACGCAAGGGGTTGAACCTTTCGAGTTGCCGGACGAGAATGCCGAAACTCCCGACGTATCGAGGGCACCGACACATACAGCTCGCGCCTGTCGGCGACATACGAGGGGTAGCACCTGAGATGACCAAGCAGCGCCAATCCAGAACCAAGATGTTGAGCAGTCGCCTCGAGTCCCTCGGCCTCCCCAACGTCTGCCCCAACTGCGGAACCAAACCAGCGAGCGTCGAAAGATACTGCGCTATAACCGCCAGGCGTGGCAACCCCTAAGATGGCACGTAAGAACCATGTCCAAGACCAAGCTCGAACTCAACTGGATCGGCAAGGACGAACGCCCACGGCTGGAACCCCGAATCTTGCTGGAAGACCCGGACAAGTCCTACCGCGCTCCCCACCGCGTCTCGGACAGCGACCTTTTCGATAACCGGCTGATCTTCGGCGATAACCTGCTGGCGCTCCAGGCGCTGGAGCAGGAGTTCACAGGAAAAATCAAGTGCATTTATATCGATCCACCCTACAACACCGGGGCCGCTTTGACCCACTATGATGACGGGGTGGAGCATTCACTTTGGCTGTCCCTGATGCGCGAGCGGCTGGAACGCTTGCGTTCGCTCCTTTGCCCGGACGGCACGATCTTTATCTCCATCGATGAGACCGAGTTTGCCTATCTCGCCGTATTGCTGGACGAGATTTTCGGGCGCCGCAATTCCTGCGGGTATTTCGTGTGGGAGAAAAAGAAGAAGCCGTCGTTCTTGAACGCCAACCTGGGCATCGTTACCGAGTTCGTCCTGGCCTACGCCAAAGATCGGAAACAGTCTCCGCCATTCATCGGCGGATTAACCACCGCCGGCAAGAAGTATCCGCTGAACAACGCCGGCAACGGGGTCAGAACGCTCACGTTCCCGCCGTACTCAGTGCAATTCCGTTGTGCAGATCAGGTGTTTCCGCCCCAGGAGATGTCGGAGGGGATCATTATCACACGGCTTCTGGACCAGCTCGAAGTGAGAAACGGAAGGAATGGGAACGCATTTCGCTTGGAGGGCGAATGGCGTTACTCACAGACAAAGCTCGATGAGATTATCGCGTCGGGTGAGACGATCGTCATCAGCAAGGCTCCCTTCCGCCCGAACCATGTCAAGGACGGCGGAGCGCCCAAGAAGCTGAAGAACCTGCTTAGCGTCGGTCACTACGGTATGGCGACTTACGAGGACGCAACGGAAGAAAGCCGGAGGTTGTTCGGAGCGTCGGATGCCTTCGACTATCCCAAGCCGGAGCTGCTGATCTCCACATTGATCGGCAGTGTCACGCAGCCGGGTGACTGGGTTCTCGATTCCTTCGCCGGTTCCGGCACCACGGGCGCCGTCGCTCACAAGATGGGCCGTCGCTGGATCATGGTGGAACTCGGCGACCACTGCCATACGCACATCATCCCCCGTCTCAAGAAGGTCGTCGACGGGGAAGACTCCGGTGGCGTGACCAAGGCGACTGGCTGGAAAGGCGGCGGCGGATTCGGGTACTATCGCCTCGCCCCGTCGCTGCTGGAGAAAGACGAATTCGGCGCCGACCACGCCGGAGGCAAACCCTGGAAATACCCACGGCTCCCCCACGACGCCAGAGACGAATCCAAAACCGTGGCCGGATCGGCGGCGACATCCGAGTTCCGCTCACCCACGTGACCCCGGATTCGGAGGCTACTTAGCATCTGCCAAGAGATCACAGTCGCCCTGCTCAGCGCGGGTGCCCTGTTCGGCGCGGGTCCCTGTTCGGCGCGGGTCTCTGACCCCGCCGAAACCGCCGACCGAAGGTCTCCACCCCCATGGGAGACCTTCGGTCGGCCGGGTGGCTCGGTCAGAGACCGGCCACAACGACCGGCCACAACGCTGGTCAGAGATCGGCCACAGCCCTACGGGTACATTATTCCCTGTGAGTTGCCTCAGTCGATTACACTCAGTCGAACAGCCGGGGGATTGAAGGACGACTAGGTGTAGGGGACTAAGTGTAGGGCACTAAGTGTAGGGGGACTGGGCTACATTATCACTCCAGCCCCACGAAGAAATCGTCAACTGATTTTGACGCGACGCCTTAGCGAACCTGCGACGTAACTACCCTGCCTCCACCCACACGCGAAACGCCTCGTTTGGGGGGTTCGCCACGCCTTTTGGCCGTAGCGGGTTGCATACGGGAATGGTGTCGCCCCACGGACTCCCTCCTGAAGCATTCCGCCTATTGGGAAAATGGCCAGGCACCCGAGCGAGGTATATTCTGGCGAGGATTCTTGAAGGGCCCCGCGGCTCTGGCCTGGGGCCCGCGGTCGGTTCTTGACGGCGCCGGGGGAAACGCACCTGAAACCCATCATGGCAACGATTCCCCTCGCCGGCGCCTCTTGTTCTCGTCCCTTCCGCAACGCAACCGGCTCGGTTTCCCGGCGCCCACGTGGTAGTTCGACCGTGGACAAGCTAAAATGGGAGGGTAATCCAACCCGGTGCCCCTCGAACAAGCGGGGCGATTTCCATTGCGAGGTGCTATGACCGCCGAAAAAGCAACCGCCCAAAATCTTTACCGCGTACTCCAGCAGCTGGATGAAAACATGGCTCGGGTCGTGCTCGGTAAACCCGAAGTGGTCCGAATGTGCGTGATCGCCCTGCTGGCCAACGAGCATGTTCTGTTGGAAGACGTGCCGGGCGTCGGCAAGACGCTGGTCGGCAAGGCCTTGGCCAAGAGTGTCTCGGGCGCTTTCTGCCGCTTGCAGTTCACTCCCGATCTGTTGCCCAGCGACATTGTGGGCAGCAGTCTGTTCAATGCCCGGACGTCGGAGTTCGAGTACAAGCCGGGTCCGATTTTTGCCAACGTGGTGCTGGCGGACGAGATCAATCGTGCCCCCCCGCGGACGCAGAGCGCGTTGCTGGAAGCGATGAGCGATTGCCAGGTTTCGGTGGACGGCGTGACGTACCGCTTGCCCCAACCGTTCATGGTGATCGCCACGCAGAACCCGTTCGAATTCGAGGGCACGTACGCCCTGCCGGAAAGCCAGCTGGATCGGTTCCTGCTGCGGGTTTCGATGGGCTACCCGGACCGGGCGGCGGAGCGGCAGGTGCTGACCACGCATCGCGAGGGCGAGCCGGTCGAGGTGCTGGAGTCGGTGATTTCCCCGGAACAGGTGCTGCAGGCCCAGCAACTGGTGCGGCGGGTGCAGGTCGAGGATTCGATCTATGAGTATCTGCTGGACCTGGTCGAAGCCACACGGCAGTGCGACGAGCTGCATGTGGGGGTCAGCACGCGCGGCGCACTGAGTCTGTATCGCGCGGCGCAGGCCTCCGCGCTGCTGGATGGCCGCGATTTCGTCGTCCCGGACGATATCAAACAACTGGCCGTGGCGGTGCTCTCCCACCGCGTGGTGACCAAGGGATTCATCCAGGCGGACAGCCGGGAATCGGCCGAAGCGATCCTCCGCCGACTGATCGACGAAACGGTCGTGCCCTCCTGAGGCCGGACAGCAACGGCGGGGCACAGGCGGTCCACTCCGGGGAGAAACAGGCGGTTATGGATTTTCTGCAACTCGAAGGCAAAACGATCCTGGTGTTCGGGGTCGCAAATCGCAAGAGCGTGGCGTATCACATCGGCCGGACGTTGACCGAGGTGGGCGCCGAACCGGTGTACGTGGTGCAGGATGAAACGCGTCGCCAGCAGGTGGCGCGCCTGCTGGCCCCTTCCGATATCTACGTTTGCGACGTCGAATGCGAGGGTCAGATCCAACGTTTGCAGGAACAGCTGGCGGCGCGCGGAACCCCGTTCCACGGTCTGGTCCATTCGCTGGCCTTCGCCGACTATGCGGACGGGATGCGGCCCTTCCACGAAACGGGTAAACGGCAATTCCTCCAAGCGGTGGATATCTCCTGCTACTCGCTGATCGCCCTCTCCAACGCCTTGAAAGAACAATTGGACCCGGACGCGGCGGTGGTGACGATCTCGATCTCGACCACGCGGATGGCCAGCGAGAATTACGGGTTCATGGCCCCGATCAAAGCGGCCCTGGATTCGTCACTGGCATTTTTGGCCAAGTCGTTCAGCGCGTTCTCCCGCGTCCGCTTCAATGCCGTCGCGCCGGGGTTGCTGAAGACCTCCGCCTCGGCCGGCATTCCGGGCTATGTGGATTCCTATTTGTATGCCGAACAGATCATCCCGCGGCGGCAGGCGGTCCGGACGGCCGAAGCGGCCAACGCCGCCGTGTTCCTGCTGAGTCCCCGCTCGTCGGGGATCAATGCCCAGTCGATCGTGATCGATGCGGGCATGTCGATCAATTATTTCGATAAGCAGCTGATTCAAAGGGCCATGCGTGAGCCGAGCGATTGAGATCCTGCCGAGCGGTCCGGTGCGGGGAACGATCCGCCCCCCGGGTTCCAAGAGCATCACCAACCGGGCTTTGGTTTGCGCCGCGCTGGCTCGCGGCCGTTCGATCCTGACCGGCGCGTTGGACAGCGAGGACACGCGAGTCATGATCGATTCGCTGAATCGACTGGGGATCCCCGTCCAACCGGATTGGTCCCGGGCGGCGGTGGCGGTCGAGGGAGCCGCCGGGCGGATCCCGGCGTCCGAAGCGGAGCTGTTCCTGGCCAACAGCGGCACCTCGATCCGCTTCTTGACCGCGCTGGTGACGTTGGGCCACGGCCGTTACCGTCTGGACGGCGTGCGGCGGATGCAGCAACGTCCGATCGCCGACCTGCTGGACGCCTTGAATCAGTGGGGAGCGGACGTGCGGAGCGAGTTGGCCAACGGTTGCCCGCCGGTAGTCGCCCATTCGGAGGGATTGCCCGGGGGCGAATGTACGGTGCGGGGCGAGATTTCCAGTCAGTTCCTCAGCGCCCTGCTGCTGGCGGCGCCCTGTGCCCGGGCGGGAGGTCGGGTGTCCGTTGCCGGCCCGCTGGTCTCGCAGCCCTACGTGCGGATGACCCTGGCCGTAATGCAAGCTTTCGGCGTCCCGACGGAGGCGTCGGCCGACCTGAGCCACTTCCGGGCGCCGGCCTGCGGGCATTACCAGCCGGCGGTCTATGCGATCGAGCCGGACGCGTCGGCCGCCAGTTATTTCTGGGCCGCGGCGGCGATCACCGGCGGTGAAGTCACCGTCCAGGGCCTTGCCCCCACCGCCCTGCAGGGGGACGTCGCCTTCTGTGACTGCCTGGCACGCATGGGCTGCCGGGTGACAGAAACCGGCGACGGTCTGTGCGTGGCGGGACGCGCCCGGCACGGGATCGACGTGAATATGAATGCGATCAGCGATACGGTCCAGACCCTGGCCGCCGTGGCCTTGTACGCGAACAGCCCGACGACGATCACCGGCGTCGGCCACATCCGGCACAAGGAGACGGATCGGATCGGTGATCTGGCCCGCGAGCTGCGCAAGCTGGGCGCGGCGGTAGACGAGTCTCCGGACGGCTTGAGGATTACCCCCGGCCCGTTGCGGGGCGCGCGCCTGGCGACGTATCAGGACCACCGGATGGCGATGAGTCTGGCCCTGGTCGGCCTCCGCACGCCGGGCGTCCGGATCGAGGATCCGGCCTGTACGGAAAAAACCTATCCCCTTTTTTTCGACGATCTCGCACGCTTGTGCGCGAAACGCGAACCGTGAACAACGATGCAAGCTCTGGTATTCACCGGCGTCAATCAGCCGCTTCGATGGGAGCAGCGTCCGGACCTGGTCCCGCGCGAAGGCCAGGTGGTCGTGGAACTGAAAGCGGCCGCACTGAACCGCCGCGACTATTGGATCACCTGCGGCCAGTATCCGGGGATCCGGGCCCCGGCCATCCTGGGCTCGGACGGAGCCGGGATTGTGGGTCAGGTGGGCCGCGGCGTGCCCAACTCGTGGTGCGACCGCCATGTGGTCCTGTATCCGGGCATCAACTGGGGCGAGCATCCCTCGGCCCAAGGTCCGGAGTTCCGCGTGCTGGGCATGCCCGACGACGGCACCCTGGCCACGGTCGTGGCCGTGCCGGTCGCCTCGCTGTTCGCCCGACCCGCTCACCTGGATTGGCAGCAAGCCGCCGCACTGCCGATGGCCGGACTGACCGCTTGGCGAGCCCTGTTCGTCCAGGCGCAATTGCAACCGGAGCAGCGGGTGCTGATCACGGGAGTCGGCGGCGGCGTGGCGACCTGCGCGCTTCAGTTCGCCGTGGCGGCCGGAGCCGAGGTCTGGGTCACTTCGAGTTCGTCCCGGAAGATTCAGCATGCGATCAGTCTGGGAGCGCGGGGCGGCGTGGATTACCGCGACGGCGACTGGGCCCCCACCCTGCGCGAGCGCAGCGGCCCCCTGGACGTGATCCTGGACGGAGCGGGCGGCGCCGGCTATGCCCAACTGATCGATCTGGCGGCCCGCGGCGGGCGGATCGTCAGCTACGGAGCGACCGCCGGGCGACCGACCGAATTGAACCTTCACAAAGTGTTCTGGAAACAATTGCATCTGACCGGTTCGACGCTCGGCTCTCCCGACGACTTCGCCGCCATGCTGGACTTTGTCGAACAGCATCACCTGCGGCCGGTGGTCGACCAGGTGTTTCCGCTGGACGACGCCAATCGGGCCCTCCAGCGAATGGCGGAGTCGGGCCAATTCGG
>SLEY01000007.1 GCA_007124535.1 Planctomycetaceae bacterium | reverse complement strand
TGCTACTCTTCACCCTCCCGCTTGCGGGAGGGTCGGACGCGGTAGCGGCCGGGGAGGGTATTTACCAACAATAGCCCGCTTAAAGGGGTAAAACGCTGATTCACCGAAAACCACTTCGGTCGATATGCGTTCACGGGGGACGGTCACAAATGAAGTTTTTACCCCTTTAAGCGGGCCATTGCAAAGAAATGGCGGTCGCATCGGATTAGGCGAGGGCGGATGGCTCGCGACTGGGTGGGTTCATCCGGTTCGCTTCGCACTCGATCGACTCGTTGGCCGAGGTCGGTGTTCGTTCGTTCCACCGAGTCCGCAACGACACAATCCTCGGCGCGGGGCTCTGACCCCGCCGAAACCGCCGACCGAAGGTCTCCCGCGAAATCGGGGTCCCTCGGTCGGCGGTTTCGGCACGGGCAGAGCCCGGCCCCCAGTTTTGGTTCAGGAGCCGATCCGGTCACGCAAAGCCCGCCCGGGCCACCACCCCTTCGTCCACCGCAAGCAACGTCAAATGATGCCGGCGGGCATAGGCCACCACCTCCGCTTCGTCCACGATGATCGTCTTCCCCGCTTCGATGGCCAGGACCGCTCCCCGAGCGGCCACCAGATTGCGAATCGTATGCACGCCGATCGTCGGTACGTCGAAACGCATATCCTGCTGAGGCTTGGCTACCTTGACCAGCGTCCAACCGCCTTGCGGGCATAATTCGCCCGCCCGCTGAATGCACAAGTCCGTTCCCTCCACCGCCTCGACCGCCAGCACCGCTCGGCCCTTGACCGCCACGCTCTGCCCCACATCCAACCGGCCCATCTCCTTGGCCAACTGCCAACCGAACTGGATGTCCTTCCACTGACCTCGCAACGGAGGACGCCCCGCGAGATTCCCTGGTTTCACCAATAACTCCGGAACAAAATCGGTGGCGGGGGCAAAGTGGATGCCGTCCGCCGAAAACGCCTCCACCACCGCCAAAAGTAATGTGTCGTCCTTGCGGTCCCGTGTCTTCGTCACCCAGTGCGGAAAAAACGTGCGCACCGCTCGCCAGTCGGGCAGATGCTTCCACATGGCAAATCGCTGAAACAACAACACCTTGTGCAGCTTGCCCGCCATGGTCGCCCAACGCACTCCCCGGCGACGAAAAAAACGGATCGCACCACCCAATTTGCCTACCCCGATCTCCCGATACTCGGTCGCAATCGCCTCCAGACCCGGATCCGCATGGTCCTTGATGCCCAGGCAGTAGACCTCGTACCCCTGCCGTCGCAACGCTTCACCGACGACCAGCGGGTAACGGCCCCACCCGGCAAGCAAACCCATCCTCGTCCGCCCCGTGCCCGTCATCCTTGCCTCAACTCGTCCGTGAAAAACACGAATGGCCACCCTCGGAACGTGGCTGCTGTCAACGTCCGGTTCGCTCAGAGCGATTCCGGTTGCGTGTCTGTCGGCAGCGGCGCCCGCGGGAGCTGCTCGATTAACCGCTCCAGTGCCTTCACCTGCTTTTTCAGTGCGGGCAGCTTGTGCAGCGACGCCTGGATCAGCATCTGCTGCCGCTCCGGCGTGGCCGGGATCCCCACGTAAGCGCCCCCCTCGGGAATGTCGGACATCACGCCTGCCTTGGCGCCCAACATGGCTCCGCTCCCGATGTGCACATGGTCCCGCACGCCCACCTGGCCTCCCATCACCACATAATCCCCCGTCGTGGTGCTGCCCGCGATCCCGACTTGAGAACAGATCATGTTGTACCGGCCGATCCGGCAGTTGTGGGCGATCATTACATGGTTATCGATCTTGGTCCCCTCCCCAATCACGGTGGAACCGTAAGTGGATCGATCGATCGTGGTACAGGCGCCAATTTCGACCTCGTCCTCAATCACGACATTCCCCAATTGGGGCGACAAGCGATGCTGGCCTTCGACGGTGTTGTAACCGAAACCATAGGCGCCCAAGACGGCGCCGGCATGAATCAGGACTCGCGAACCCACGATCGTGTTCTCGTACAGGACCACGCGTGGAAAGAGGACCGTATGCTCCCCGACGCGGCATCCGGCCATGATGTGGGCACCTGCGTGGACAATCGTTCCCGGACCAATTTCCACCTGATCGCCGATCAGCGCGTGGGCATGGACCACCACATCGGCTGCCAGCCGTGCGCTGGGGCTGACAACGGCCGTGGGATGAATCCCCCGTTGCGTCTCGAATCGAAGCGGCCGGAAATGCTGCACGATTTTGGCAAACGAGGCGTGAATATCGGAAACGGCAATGGTCGGCCGCCCCAAAGACGCCAAATCGGGTGAGGTCAGCAAGGCCGAGGCGCGGCATTCTTCCAGCTTGCTCAACAAACGCGGATGGTCGATCAGCGTAATCTCCCCCGGTCGCGCGTCGCGCATCGTGTCGGCGCCGGAGATGGGCAGTTGACCGTCGCCGTGGAGTTCGCCCTGAACCAGTTCAGCCAGATCGCGGAGCAGGGTACTCATCGCGCGGCATCCTTTCCTGTGAGGCATGGCGAAAGCAGATGCCCCTCGAGGGGCACCACTCGCGATATGGTACCGGATCTCAGGCGACGACGAAAGGCGAGTCATCGGTCATTGAGCCGGTTGGGTGAGAATCTAGTGGCGGTGAATGTCTCGGTGCATCAGGTTGCGGGTGTAGGCCAACCGCTCTTCGTCCGACATGGCCTCAAGCTTCGAACCCAGGTACTCGTCGTCTTCGATTTCCAACAGGTGGCAGACGTGGTCGATGGCGTGGGGCGGGAAGACACCGTATTCGTCATACAGCGCACGCTTGTCGCGCAGCAGGCGGGCGGCGTGCACGCAACTGGGCGGCAAGGCCTGGAGACGTCGCAGCAATTCGGGATCCTTGAAGATATTGCCTTCGACACGCGTGCCTTCGGCCAACTCCAGCATCCCCGGTTGGGTCAAGCCGTATTCGGCCGCCGTCACCAAGGCGGCCAGCAGCAGGTGTCCATGGGCCGAACCGTCGGGCGAACGGATTTCGACCGTCTGCCGACCGCGGGCGTCCTGATAGTCCGTGGTCTCCCGCGGATTGACAATCCGGGCCAAATCCGCGCCGGCCGACCAGCCGAGCGGCACTCGGATCAGCACCGAGCGATTCGAGTCGCTCCAACAGATCCGCGTGGGAGCTTCCTGATTCGGCACCAGACGCCGGTAGGACGTGGCCACCGTATTGCCGAAACCCGAGATCGTGGGGGCGTAGGTGGTCAATCCGCCCACAATCTTCAGGGTCTCCTCCGACAAGCGGCCGTCGGGACACGTCATCAGGTTCCGCCCATTTTTCATCAATTCCAGATGAATATGGTACCCATTGCCGGCAATGCCCTCCTCGATCTTCGGGGCGAACGTGGCGATGATTCCGTTCAAATAGGCGATCTTGCGAATGATCCACTGGGCGATGGACATGAAATCGCCCATTTCTTCGATCGGATGCGAGTGGAATTCGATCTCGTGCTGCTCCGCTCGCCGGCCCTGCAACTGGGGTTCCTCCGACGCCATGGACTCGATGAATCCGACCTCCGAATGGGCGTACTTGATCGCCCCCGTGATCCGAGACAAATGCCGCAGCATCTCGTTGACCACCTCGTTACTCTTGAAATACGGCGCCGCTGCATGGTAACCCGCCTGCCGCGGTGGGATATAATGCTCCCCTTGATTGGGCGCTATCAGATAGAATTCAGGCTCGCCCAGCGCCCATAACTCGTACCCCGTCCGCTCTCGAAACCGCTCGTGAGCCAGCGCCAGGATATTGTCGGGAGTGAACGGCGCCCGGCGACCCTCACGATCCAGGAAACGGCAAATGAAATCCAGACTGGTCGGATCGAACGGATTGATAAAGGCGGATCGATAGACGGGCACGACATACAGGTCCGAGGCGCCGGCGTCCACGAACCCCTTGAACAGGGAGGAGCCATCCACCCGTTCCCCGGCCGCCAGAATGCGGTCCGCCTGCTCGGTGTTCGAAAAGGGCAAACGGAGTTCTTTCAAACGGCCGTCCCCTCCCGTGTAACGGAATGTAAATCGTTCGATCCCTTTCGTCCGCACCACCTGCAACAAGTCAGCTCGGGTAAAATCGTGGCGGTCTTTGCCCAAGAGTTCACACAACGGGTTCGCCAAAGCAAATGTTTCGGTCATCAGCATCTCCTGGTAAAATCGTGATTATGCCGGTTTGCAGGCCATCCGAAAACCCAAAATCGAGGGGGAATGAACCGGATTGGCGTCTGTGGTAAGATGCCCCGGGGCGGCTGGGGCTGCCCGCGTGTTTTCGGCATCCTGCCCCTGCGTGTTGAGTCAGGAGGGGACCATGCGGTATTTTTCGAAGACGGACCCGGCGTGGAATCGTTGGCGGCGAGCGATCCGACCCCGGTGGCAATGGCTGCTCTGTCTGGTGGCAACCGGAATCGTGGGGGCTGGGGCCGACGCCGCTCAGGAACGCGAACTCCAAGCGGCGAGGGAAGCTCGAACGCGAGCGGCGGCCATGCGTTATCGGGCCGCACTGGAGGACTTTGCTGCAACCGTCCTCCAGCGGGGACGAGATCGGTTTGGCGAACGGCAGACGCCCTTGTTCGCCGATGGTCTGCACATCGAAACCCTGGAACCGGTTCGCTGGCAATACAATGAGCAGCGATGGGTCCTGAGCAATTTTGCCAGCCAACAGCCGCTGATGCGGTTCCTGGACGGGATGACCGCGCTGACGGACAATCCCGAGTATCGCCAGGCGGCCGAGTTGGCAACCGCTTATGTGTTGGACGAACTCCGCGCGCCCAATGGGCTGATCTACTGGGGAGGACATACCGCCTGGGATTTGGCCACTCATCGCCCGGTGGGGGAGTACGATGCGGAGGTGCACGAGCTGAAGACGCATCATCCGTACTACGAACTGATGTGGCGGGTGAACCCGGAAGCGACTCGGGAAGTGCTGTCCGCGATCTGGGGAGGCCATATTACCGACTGGGAGCGGTTGGACTACAACCGGCACGCCCGTTACCAGCAAAGCGCGGAACCGCAATGGGAACATCCGTTTGACGAGCAACTGGAGATCCCCTTTGCAATCGACACGCGGAACCTGTCGTTCGTCAATACCTCGACGTCGCTGATCCATGCCGGGGCGCTGTTGGCGGCGCTGGACGGGCACGCCGGGGCTCGGCGATGGGCCGAGCGACTGACGTACCGTTGGCAGCAGGGCCGGCACCCCGAAACCGGGCTTGGCGGCGGGCAGATGAGTTATTGGCGAAAGGACGATCGGGCCCGGCGAGCGTTCGGGCATCGCCACCCCCACATCACCGAAGCCACGATGGTGGCCACCTACCACCGCTCGTCCCGTTACCATGCGTTGCCGCTGACCCAGTTGCAGGCCGGCCTGGCCTTGTTGGAGGGCGATGCCGCATCGATCGCCGCGGGCGAACGTTTCATTGACTGGGCGCTGGAGGATCTGAAAGTCTACGCCCGGCAGGCCTTCGATCCGGAGCAGCAGGTCTTCCGGTCGATGCTGACCGACGGCACGCTGCTGGACTGGGAACAGGTGAGTGACGGGGACGGCGGGTACTATCGGGCTCATCAGGATTCGTTGGGGCCGACCCCGCCGGATGGGCGCGTGTTCTGGGCCTATGCCTTGGCCTATCGCCTCTCCGAGCAGCCGGTGTACTGGGACATGTCGCGGCAGATCATGCAGAGCCTCGGGTTCGGCGATCCGGGCGAACCGGACGGGCGCGGCCACCAACTGCGGTTGGACGAGGAGTTGGCCGAGGAAATGGCGAGGCAGACCGCCGGGGACAACTGGAGCCAAACGGCCTACGCCTTGTACGCCCTCCTCGAGCTTTATCAGGCGACGGGCAACCAGCATTTCCAAGACGTCGCCATTGGGATCGGCAACGGTTTGCTGGTGCGCCAGACAGCCACCGGCCTGTTCCCGCGGGGCGAGCGGCAGTGGGCTCGCACCGGCGACGAAATCCCGCTGGCCCTGCTGCATTTGGCAGCGGCGCTGGAAGGCCAGCGTGCGCAGTTGCCACGCGCCTCGATCGACAGTTCGACCTTCCATGTCCGCTATACGGGACACCTTCAACCGCACCAACGCAAGCCGGGCGACGCCCGTACCACCGACGGGCGCGTCTTCTACGGGCGTTGACATGTGCGGCGAAAGATGGTCAACAAAGCCCGGGAGCCCCCTTCCTATAATCAGGGTACCCGACATCGAAAACGTGAACTCCAACGGCAAGCCCGTTTCTGCAACGCGACCGGGCGAGAACAGGGAGGGCACGCGAAGCCGCACCGGTTCGCTTGAAATGCCCGGCCGAAAGAACCAATCATCTGCAAGGAATCATGCCTTATGGGATACCGCAACCTGCAGCGCTGTCTGCGCGATTTGGAAGCCAGCGGGCAACTGGTCCGGATTTCCGAGCCGGTCGATCCGTGTCTGGAGGCTGCCGAAATCCAGCGGCGGGTCTATGCCAACGGCGGGCCGGCCATTCAATTCGATCACGTCACCGGCTGCCACTTTCCCATGGTTTCCAATCTGTACGGCACGCTGGAACGGGCACGCTACCTCGTTCGCGATCGTTTGGAAGCCGTCCGGCGGATGATCGAGTTGAAGATCGATCCGGCCGAGTTGCTCCGCCGCCCGTTCCGCTATGCCCGGGTGCCCTGGTACGCATGCGGCATGATGCCCCGACGCTGCCGCCGCGGTCCCATCCTGGCTCATCAGACAACCATCGAACAATTGCCCCAACTGAAATCCTGGCCCGACGATGGCGGCGCCTTCATCACCCTGCCCCTGGTCTACAGCGAAGATGTGAACTCGCCGGGGCTGCTGAAATCGAACCTGGGCATGTATCGCATCCAGATTTCCGGAGGCCGGTACGAACCGAACCGAGAGATCGGACTGCACTACCAATTGCATCGCAATATCGGCGTCCATCATGCCGAGGCGCTGCGGCAGGGCCGGCCGTTTCGCGTGAATATCTTCGTGGGTGGGGCGCCCGCCATGACCTTGGCCGCCATCATGCCGCTGCCCGAGGGCCTGTCGGAATTGACGTTTGCCGGGATCCTGGGCGGCCATCGAATCCCGATGATCGTGGGGCAACCAAGCCCAGCTTCCCCGGATTCTTCTGTCGAGGCCTTGCCGATTTACGCCCAGGCCGACTTTTGTATCACGGGCACCGTGGACAACCATCGCCAATTGCCCGAAGGACCCTTCGGGGACCATTTGGGCTACTACAGCCTGGCCCACGATTTTCCCGTGCTCCAGGTCGAACGCGTGTACCATCGCCCGGGCGCCATCTGGCCCTTCACCGTCGTCGGCCGACCACCGCAGGAAGATACGGTTTTCGGGGCCCTGATCCACGAACTGACCGGACCGATCATCCCCAGCGTGCTGCCGGGCGTGCGAGCCGTGCATGCGGTGGACCCGGCGGGAGTGCATCCCCTGCTGCTGGCAATCGGTACCGAGCGTTACACGCCCTATAACCCGTTGCGCCGACCCCAGGAATTGTTGACACAAGCTCATGCGATCTTGGGGCAAGGCCAGTTGTCGCTGGCCAAGTACCTGCTGATCGTGGCCGATGAGGGACAAGCTCCGGACATCCACGACATTGCGGGATTTTTCAACTACCTGTTGCGGAGGGTCGATTGGCGGCGGGACCTGCATTTCCAGACACAGACCACGTGCGATACGCTGGACTACTCCAGCCACGGTTTGAACCGGGGCTCCAAGCTGGTAATTGCCGCGGCCGGGCCCCCGCTTCGCGAGTTGCCCGGCGAATTGCCCGGCGAATTGGCGCTGCCACCCGGTTTCGTGGAACCGCGACTGTGTCTGCCCGGCGTCCTGGCGGTGAAGGGCCCCTCGTGCGAGCAGGAGGCGCCGGCCGCATCCGCCCATCGATTTTGCGAGGATTATTCGACCGAACAAGCGATCAACCGGTTTCCCCTGGTAATCCTTGTCGATGATAGTTGTTTTACGGCGTCCAAGTTGCATAATTTCTTATGGGTCGTGTTCACGCGGAGCGACCCGGCGGCCGATGTTCACGGCATCGGATCGTTCCACCAGGAGAAACACTGGGGTTGTCGCGGTTCGTTGGTCATCGATGCTCGCAGCAAACCCCATCACGCGCCCCCTTTGGTCGAGGACCCTGAAATTGTCCGACGTGTCGATGCCATGGCGGCTCGCGGAGGCCCGTTGGCCCGTTACCTCTAGCCCCCAGCCGGGCCCGGTGAGGGCCGCGCGATTCTCCT
>SLEY01000285.1 GCA_007124535.1 Planctomycetaceae bacterium | reverse complement strand
GGGCCCAATTTCGTTACCCCCCCTATGAAGCCATGCTCCGGCTGATCATCCGCAGCCCTTCGGAAACGGCGGGCGAAACGTTCGCAGAGCAGCTTACCGATCAACTCCGCGCGGCTGCCGGACGGCAAGAGACGGACGTGCGGATCCTCGGACCGGCGCCGGCGCCCCTCGCCAAACTGCAAGGAAAATTCCGGTTTCATACCCTTATGCAGGCAAAACAAACCACGACATTGAACGACATCCTTCGCCAAGTTACCAAGGCGGTCAAAACACCCGAACCGGTTCAATGGGTGGTGGATGTGGACCCAATCAACTTGCTGTAGATGCTAAGCATCTGCCAAGAAATTACAGTCGCATTGGGTCTCGTTATCGTTCGGCGAGGGTCTCCTGACCCCTCGTTCGGCGAGGGTCTCCTGACCCCGCCGAAACCTCCGGGAGACCTTCGGTCGGCGCGGGGGCTCGGTCAGAGACCAGCCACAGCCCTACGGGTACATTATTCCCTGCGAGTCGCCTCAGTCGATTACACTCAGTCGAACAGCCGGTGGATTGAAGGTCGACTAAGTGTAGGTGACTAAGTGTAGGGGACTACGACCGTTTCTATGCGCCCAATATTCTTGCCATCAATATTCTTGCCCTTCCCTTCCCCCCGTCCTTGTGCGGTGGGCCGGTAGGTCGGTAGGTCGGTGCTTGGTGCTTGGTGCTTGGTGCTTGAGGCTCCTACTCGTACTCCTACTCGCACTCGTACTCGTACTCCTCCCGTTGGCCAACGAGACGCCTACGCCCCCGCTTTCTTCTCTCTGGCTCCCCACCGGTCCCGCACCGGTGGAAGCCCGGTTTGGCAACTACGCCGCCCGGCCCCCATCCTCTCTTTCCTCTCTTTGGCAAAATGTCGCCCCTTCTCCGGCGGGGGGCCTGAATGCTGTGGCGGCGACCGGCACGGTGGTTGCCAAGCGTCGGTGGCCGGTGCTTGGTGACTTCATCCGGTTCGCCTCGTACTCAGCATCGCGGTACTCGTACGCGATCGACCTTGCGTCGATGCTTGGTGCTTGGTGGTTCGTAGTTCGTGGTTCTTAGTTATGCATGCAAAATCCACCGTCCGGTCGTTCGAGCCTCCGGCAACCACGACCGCAGCCTGATTTCACGAATCCATAACCACAAACTATTTCCCATGAGACCTTCGGTCGCCCGTTTCGGCGGGGTCGGGAGACCCGCGCCGAGCGAGTTTTCACTTAGTCGAACCGCGGGGAGATTGAAGGTCGACTAAGTGTAGAAGACTAAGTGTAGAAGACTAAGTGTAGGAGACTAAGTGTAGGGGACTACGAACGTTTTTATGCGCCCAATATTCTTGTCATCAATATTCTTGCCCTTCCCTCCCGCCGTTTTTGTGCGGTGGGTCGGTGGGTCGGAAACGCCGCTATTCGCCCGCGTCCTGTAACACCTGATCATACAGCGTCTGTCGAACGCGGAAACCTGCCTGGTCGCGAAGGGCGTCCAGCCACGGCTTGATGGCCGGAATCAAACGTCGGTGCTTCGCTTCGACGAGAATCCCGATCAATCCCGTCACCGTCAGTCCCAAATGCCTTGCCACCTCGCGCCCCATCCGCTCATCCATCAACAGCAACTCGGCCTGCGTCTCGAGCGCCAACACAATCGCCTCGGCCTCCCCAGCGTCCAGATCCTGACTCAGGGCTCGCACCAAGGGCCCATTCGTTACCGTTTGGGTCTTGATCCATGAAGCGAGCCGCACTTGGTCCGCTCCCGGCTGGCCGGCGCCCTGATCGACGATCTCGCACCGCACGGCTTGCGGAATCCAGATCTCACCGTATAGCTCGCGGAGCAGATCGATTTGCCCGATGCGGGCGAGGTTTATCAGTGGCGAAGTGTTGCTGACAAACGTCATATCCGCCCCAAGGCCTTTAATGTGGCCATATCTTCCTGGTATTCAGCAACGTCGTAATGGACGCAAATCCCGCGGCTGCCCAGCAGTTGCTGAAAGACCCCGGCGGTCATCCCCGCCATTTCCCTCGCTTTTCCGAACGATAGCCGGTTTTGCTCGAAGAGGTGAACCGCCAATTCCTGCTTCAACTCCTCGGCCGTCATTCGAGCCGCATGCAGCACCTCGCGAGGTACCTCGATCGATATCGTTGCAGACATTTTCATTTCCCCCGGACTCCAACGCATCCCGTTCGCAACGTTCCCTGTCGCACAGTGAGTTGCCGAGGTTCTTCTCCAGCAGTTCGCTCTCGTGCATAAGCCTCGAACAACCTGGCCATCTTCCCAACTCCCTCCATTGCCGAACATCGGACCCAAGTCAACACCCGATCCCCTTATGCTAACCAAGCCGAAGCAATCCGTCAACATCGCACCCCGCATCGGTCCATAGTTCGTAGTTCGTAGTTCTACGACAGAAAGATCGAACGACAGAAAGATAATCACCTGATCAAACCAAAGCCAATCCCCTCCCCATCCCCCTCATTAACCCCCATTTTTCTGCCATCAATTTTTCTGCCTTTCTTCCCCCCAATAATATCCACCCCAATCACCCCCCGCCGTATCCTCCCCTTCTTTCCCCCCCAATTCTTAACAATTTTTTTGTCTTCCTATTTTTCTGTCCTCCCTCTTCCTATCCTCCCCCATCTTTTCCCCCCTATTTTTAACCATTTTTCTGTCCTTCGCTTGCCCATTGCTCTGCGGGGTGCGGGTGCTTGGTTCGTGGTTCGTAGTTCGTAGTTATGCATGCAAAATCCACCGTCCGGTCGTTCAAGCCTCCGCCCACCACGACCGCAGCCTGACTTCACGAATGCATAACCACGAACCATTTTCCATGAGACCTTCGGTCGGCCTGTTTCGGCGGGGTCGGGAGACCCGCGCCGAGCGAATGGCTGTTTCGGCGGGGTCGGGAGACCCGCGCCGAGCGAGTTTTCACTTAGTCGAACCGCGGGGAGATTGAAGGGGGGCTAAGTGTAGGGGACTAAGTGTAGGGGGCCACGACCACGAGCCGACTCCTTTCTTGGTTGCGGCGCAGCCGCGTAAGAAAATGAATCGGTCCGTGGGTTGGGCATTCCTGCCCGACGGACGCATGCACCTCGACAACAACGTCCCTCCGGATACACGAAGTCGCTCACTTCGAATCCATCATGGGGGGCGTCGGGCGGGAATGCCCAACCGACGGACGGGTTATCCCTGGTGATTTGCGGCACTAGAATTGTCGCGGATGCCAGGGTGGCACACGCTTGGCAGGCGCCCGGGCATGGCCTATGATCGTAAGTTCTTGCGGAGGGCGTTTTTTTCGGGATGGCGTGGAAGAGGCCGACCCGGCGCCTTCCGGAACCACGAAAAAAGGAGATTCACCCATGTTGATGCTTGGCAAACGTGGCTGCGCTATGTTCCTGGTCCTGCTGGTCGCCGGAACCGCGCTGGCAGAGGAGGCGGCCCAACCGATTCGAGCTCTGCTGGTCACCGGCGGGGGTTGGCACGATTTCGAAACCCAAAAGACGATCATTGCCGAGGGTCTGAGCGAACGGATTCACATCGATTGGACGATCGACTTCGAGGCGGGCAACCGGGCGAATTTCTCGCCCACCCGCTTTGAGGACGAGAACTGGATCGACGGGTTCGATATCGTCATCCATAACCACGGCCTGACCAATCTGCCCGACCACGATGCGTTGGCCGCGCGGATCGCCGACGGACACCGCCAGTCGGGTGTGGCGGCCGTAGTGATCCACAACACGCTGCACAGCCTCCGCGACTCGGACCAGTGGCACGAGTTCATGGGCATCACCTCGCGGCGACACGAATCGAATCGGCCCCGGGAACTTCGCAATCTGGCGCCCGAGCATCCGATCATGCGGGACTTCGGCGAAACGTGGACGCCGGCCACGGTCGAACTGTACACCGTCGAACACGTCGGTGACGACGTCACGGTGCTTGCCGACTGTTACGGAGAACGCTACGACCGGCGGCACGTAACGTACTGGACGCACCACTACGGCGAAGCCCCCGTATTTGGTACGACCATCGGCCACGACAATCGCGCGGTCGCGGATCCCGTATTCCTGAACACTTTGGCCCGCGGGGTCCTCTGGGCCACCGGCAAACTGGACGAGGACGGCAACCCCCTGCCCGAGTACAACCGCAGCCTGAACGCGGATTGAGCCAATTGGGTTGGGGGTCCAGGACACCCTGTCGGATGCCGAGCGAGATGGAGGTTCGGTGATGAGCGGATGGCGATGGGTGCTGCGGAGTCTGGTCCATCATGGGCGGATGAATCTGGCGGTGGCCTTGGGGGTCGCCGCCGCCACGGCGGTGCTGATCGGAGCCTTGATCGTGGGGGATTCCGTGCGTGGCAGCCTCCGCTCTCTGGCTCTGGACCGTCTGGGACGCATCGACGAAGTGCTGGTCGGCGAGCGTTTTTTCCGGGCGGAACTGGCCGAGGAACTGGCCACGGATCCCCGTTGGCCCTCGGACGGGGGTTCGGTTGTTCCGGTACTCTTGTTCCCCCGGGCGACCGTCCAGAGTCGCGGAAGCGGCGCCCGGGCGACGGGCGTGTTCTTGATTGGAGCCGAGCGGGACTTCTGGGAACTGGGCGATTTCGACGCGCGTCCCCAACCGTTGCCCGGCCCGCAGGAGATCGTGCTGAACGAGCCCCTGGCGCGCGAGCTGGGTGTCCAAACGGACGATCAACTGCTGATACGCCTCCCGTCCGGAAACGATGTGCCGCCCGACAGCCCGCTGGGACACACGACGGATCGGATCCGGACCGTCGTGGGGTTGCGGGTGGTGGATATCGTCCCGGCCCGCAGCTTGGGGCGTTTCCATCTGTCGCCCAGCCAGACGGAACCCCGAAACGCGTTTGTACACCCCCAGACGCTGCAGCGTGCGTTGGATCAGCACGACCGGGTCAACACCTTGCTGGTCTCGTACGGGGGACCTGCCACGGACGACAGCCGGCAGGCACTGCAGGCGGCCCTGCAACCCCGGTTGGAGGATTACGGGATCCGGATCCGCCGCGTCCGTCCAACCTATCGACCTGGCGGCGAGCCCCCGGAGCGAGTCGCGTTCGATTATTTTCAAATCAGCACCACCCGCATGGTCTTTGAGCCCGCGGCGGCGGAAGCGGTGCGGCAGGCGCTGGGCAAGGACCGTTTGCAGGCCGTTTCGACCTATATCGCCAACACGATCGCGCGGGCCGATACCACGGACCCGGACCAGGAGATCCCCTACTCGGTCATCGCCGGGCTGAACTCCCAGTCGCCCCTGGGGCCCCTGCTGGACGAATCGGACCAGCCCTTGGCACTGGACGAGGACGAGATCGCCTTGAACCGCTGGGCGGCCGAAGATCTGGGGGCGAAGGTAGGAGACCGGATCCGAGTGGTCTTTTTTCAACCCGAAGCGGCTTACGGGCATTTGGACGAAGCGCAAGTCGAACTCCGGTTGCGGGCGATTGCGCCGCTGACCGAACCGGCTCGCGGCTTCACCCGTCGCCAGGCGGCGGTTTTCGAGCAGCGCCCGGCTTTGGCCAACGATCCGGATCTGACGCCGGAAGTCGAAGGGTTGACGGATCAGGCGACGATCGACGCTTGGGACGCCCCGTTCCCGGTCGATCGCAACCGGGTGCGGCCCCGGGATGACGATTACTGGTCGCTCTACCGCACCACGCCCAAGGCGTTCGTGTCTTTGGAAACCGCCACACGATTGTGGGGCAGCCGCTTTGGCGTCATCACGTCGTTCCGGTTGCCCGTCACGGACGACCTGCCCGCCGGCGGCGAGGCCGAACAGGCGTGGATGGACCAACTGGAAGGCCGGCTGACGGCGGCGCTGAGCGAGGTCCGGGGCGAACTGGGCTTTGCCTTCGACCCGATCCGCCAGCGGAGTTTGGCCGCGTCCAGCGGGACCACGCCTTTCGACCTGCTGTTCTTGGCCCTCAGCTTCTTTGTCATCGCGGCGGCCATCCTGCTGGTGACCTTGCTGTTCCGGCTGGCGGTCGAACGGCGAGCTGCGGAGGTCGGAACGCTGCTGGCTACCGGGTTTCGACGCCGGCAGGTGACTCGGCTGCTGATCGCCGAAGGGTTGGTCGTCGCGGCGGCCGGCGCCGCCTTGGGAGTCGCCGTCGGCGCCGGCTATGCCTGGCTGATGATCCGCGGCCTGCGCACCTGGTGGGTGGGCGCGATCACCACGCCCTTCCTCCAGCTGTACGTCCAACCGGCGACGTTGGTGTTGGGCTATTTCGCGGGCGCCGTGGTTGCGGTGCTGACCATCGCACTCAGCTTGCGGTTCATGAAACGCGTTTCGGTCCGCAGCCTGTTGGCGGGTCGCGCCACGGTGGTGCGCCCGGCGGGCAGCCCGGCCGGCCGGCTGAGTTGGGGCTTGAGCCTGGGGCTGCTGATCGTGTCCGTGGCCCTGGCGGCGACCGCTGCGGCCAGCGGGGGCGAGGCACAAGCGGCTTCGTTCGTGGGAGCGGGAGCTGCCGTGCTGGCCGCCCTGTTGATCGCCATCCGCAACGGCCTGCGCGGCGACCGCCTGACCGGCACTTCCAACCAACTCAGTCTGCCCGTGTTGTCCGCGCGCAACGCCGGGCGCAACCCGGCACGCAGTACGATGACCATCGGTCTGATGGCCGTCGCCAGCTTCCTGATCATGTCCATGGGCGCCTTCCGCGCCGAACCGACCGTACAGGGCACCGGCGGTTTCGATCTGATGGCCGAAACCGACCGGCCGGTTTTCGAAAACTTGAACGACCCCGAGGCCCGCGAACTGCTGCTGGGCGACCGGGCTCGCGTGCTGGAAGCCGGCCAAGTGTTCAGTCTGCGGGTCCAGCAGGGCGACGACGCCAGTTGCACCAACCTGTACCGGCCCAGCCAGCCTCGCGTCTTGGGCGTGCCGGCGGCGATGATCGAGCACTACGATGACCCTCGGGCGCCGTCCTTCGGCTGGGCAGCCACCGCGGCGGAAACGCCCGCCGAACTTCGGAACCCCTGGCGCCTGCTGGCCCGGGAGGCGGCGGAGCCTGCGGAACAGGCCCCCGGACCGACCGCGATCCCCGTGGTCCTGGACCAGAACACGGCCGTGTACAGTCTGCAGTTGTACGGGGGGATCGGCGAAGAGTTCGTGTTGGAGTATGCCGGCGGGCGCCCCGTCCGGTTTCGTGTCGCCGGTTTGCTGAATACGAGCATCCTGCAGGGGAATCTTTTGATCGGCGAACAGGATTTCGTTCGGCAGTTTCCGCAGGCCGCCGGGTACCAGTTGTTCCTGTTCCAGGTGGGCGAGCAAGAGCGGACGGCGGTGCGGGAGGCATTGGAAGACCGGTTGAGCGATTACGGGTTGGCTGCCCTCCGTACCGAAGATCGGCTCCGCGACCTGCTGGCGGTGCAGAACACCTACCTCAGCACCTTCCAGACCTTGGGCGCCTTGGGCTTGTTGCTGGGCACGTTCGGGCTGGCGACGGTTCAGGTGCGCAACGTCGTCGAACGGCGTGGCGAACTGGCCTTGCTCCGCGCGGCCGGTTTTCCCCGGCGGCGGCTGGGCGCCATGGTCATGGGCGAGAATCTGGCCCTGCTGCTGGGCGGATTGCTCAGCGGTTTCCTGGCCGCCTTGGTCGCCGTGCTGCCCTCGATTTGGTGGGGAGGAGCCGCCATCCCCCTGGCCGACATGACCGTCATGCTGGCGGTGGTCCTGGTTGCCGGCATCCTGTCCAGCCTGGCCTCCGTCCGCGCCACCTTGCGCGCGCCCCTACTGCCCGCCCTTCGGGGCGACTGAGGCAACGCGCAGAAAATAACGGGGTTGCAGATCGTTCGAGTCGCACGTAATGTCCGTTGTGCTTTGCGGCGCGAGGGCCGCAAAGCATACCCGTCCAGTTCCAGGAGACTTGATCATGCGATGTTCTTTGGGTCGATCGGCCGTTTTCCCCCGAGGCGGACGGATGGTTCCCGTTTTGCTGCTGGCAGGTTTCGTTGCGGTCAGCGTGGTGGCCAGCGAGGCGCGTCCCCCCGTGCCGATCCTTCTGGACACGGATATGGAATCGGATGTCGACGACGTCGGCGGGCTGGCCATGCTGCATGCCCTGGCCGATCGGGGCGAGGCGGAAATTCTGGGGGTGATGGTGGGTGCGAAGAACCCTCACAGCGCTGCCTGCGCCGATCGGATCAATACCTACTTCGGCCGGAGCGAGCTGCCCGTCGGCAATCTCCAGGGTCCGGGCGTCGACCGCAACTCGCGATACGCGCGACAGATTGCCGAGGAATTCCCCGGCGATCTGG
>SLEY01000617.1 GCA_007124535.1 Planctomycetaceae bacterium | reverse complement strand
GGGTGGGCCCTCATCGACGAGAATGAATACTCCAATGGACGGGGCGCAGGCCTTTCCAGCAACGCGATCCCGCTCGCGACGGCGAAGAACGCGCAAAAAGGATGGCTCGTACCTGGCCCTGACCTTCCTGATCGGCGCGGCCTTCATCTTGCTGTTCGTGGTCATTCTGGTCATTGTTTCGTTGAGTTCCTGATGCGCCGTGCCTCCGAACCTCCGGATCGGCCGCGGGCCGACGAAGCGGAAACGTCTCGACGTCATACCGTTTATCAGTTGGCTGCCGGACTCCTGTTGGCCGCCCTGTTCAGTGTCTTGCCCGCCTTGGCCGACGTCCGCGAACACTTGCAGACCCTCGATTCGCCAGGCGTTGCCCCTTGGGCCGCCCTCCTGCTGATGGCGGGCGCCCTTCAGATCGCCTATGCGATCTACCTGATCCAAATTCCGGATTGGAGTACGGTCTGGGTGGTCTCGCTCGTCTGCCTGATCCTGGCCACGCTCTACGCCATGTTTCTGGGCGTGTTCCTCATGGCGGACGAACACAGCCAGATCATCCGCTGGATGGGATTGGTCGACCAGTTGTCGGGCGATCGAGCGGTCGGTTGGTGCGTGATCATGCTCTGCCTGTCCTGCTTGCTGGCCTACGCCCTGGGCCGCTACAGCGTCCGCTGGCATCGGGCGGGATAGCAGAAAGGAGGGCCACCGTGATTTGCGGCATTCCCGGCTTGCCCTGCCCGCCCCGCGCCTTGAGAATAGAGCAACCCCGCCCCGCCCGATGTTTCGTCACTCTTTTGGAGTAATCAGTTTTGGAAACCACGTTACCGACACGCCGCCGCCGATGGCTGAGCCTGGCCAAGCTGACCTTCCGGCTCGCGATTTTGATTCTGGTCGGATACGGAATTTGGGGTACGGTGCTCCAGGCTGGGGAGGACTTGGCCGCCCGCGACTTCCAGCTCCGCGATCTGCGACCCGGTTGGATGATTCTGGCCAGTTTGATTTATCTGGCGGCCCTCGTGCCTTGTTGGCGATTCTGGCACCGAATCTTGCAAGTGATGGGACAGCAACCCACGTGGAGGGAAACGGCACGCGCATTCTACATCGGACATTTGGGAAAATATGTTCCCGGCAAGGCGATGGTCGTCGTGTTACGCACCACTTTGGTGCGCAGCAGCCGGGTGAATACGGCGATTGCCGCCAGCACCGTCTTTGTGGAAACCCTCACGATGATGGCGGTCGGAGCTTTTGTGGCCGCCGGGATCCTGGGCCTGATGTTCCGCGAACAGCGGGGCCTCATGCTGTTGGCCTTGGGGTTGATGGTCTGCGCGGGCCTTCCCACGGTGCCCCCGATTTTCAGGAAGATTGTCAAACTGCTTGGGGTAGGCAAGGTGAGTGGCGACGTGGATTTGGACGTCGCCCTGCGAGGACTGACCGGCCGTGTGATGGCGGTCGGTTGGCTGACGATTGCCGTCGGCTGGGGCCTGATGGGCTTGAGTCTCTGGGCGGTCATGCAGGCGACCGGTTCGGAGGTGGTGTCGCTTCAGGACTGGCCCCTGCTGACCGCTTGTGTAGCGCTGGCCCTGGTTGCCGGCTTTTTGTCCCTTCTTCCCGGGGGGATCGGTGTTCGCGAGGCCGTCGTGACGACGTTGTTGGCCGAACCGTTCGGCGCGGGCCCGGCCGTGATTTCGGCGATTCTGTTGCGTCTGACCTGGCTGGGCGGCGAAATGGTTTTGGGCGGCCTGTTGTATGCGTTGAAGCCTCGTGCGAACGAAGAAAACATCCTTTCGGAGGGGAGCCCCGCTTTGCCCGAGCAGGTATCGAGTGTATCGTAGAACCGTTTCCCCAGGACTCACCCACCTTTCCCATCCCAAGCCAACCCACCTGAGAACCCGTTGCCATGTTGACTGCCGTAATTCCCGTTTTTAACGAAGAGGAAAGTTTGGCCGAATTGCACCGCGAACTCACCGAGGTGGCGGACGCGGAGCGTTACGAGCTGGAGATCGTGTTCATCGACGACGGATCGACGGACCGTTCGTGGGACGAGATCACTCGTCTGGCTGCAGCCGACCCACGGGTACGTGGTATCCGCTTTCGTCGCAATTTTGGCAAAGCGGCAGCTCTGATGGCCGGTTTTCGCGAGGCTCGCGGCGACGTCGTCTTTACGCTGGATGCGGATCTGCAGGACGATCCGCACGAGATCCCCCGTTTTTTGGAGCAATTGGACAGCGGCCTGGACGTCGTCAGCGGCTGGAAGAAGGTCCGCCATGATCCGTGGCACAAGGTGGGCCCCTCGCGGGTGTTCAACGCCTTGGTCGGTCGGTTGACGGGGGTCAAACTGCACGATCACAACTGTGGTTTCAAATGCTATCGGCGGGAGATGCTGGAGGAGATCCAGCTGTACGGCGAGATGCATCGTTTCGTGCCCGTGCTGACCGCCGCGCGCGGGGCCCGGGTGGGGGAAGTGGTGGTCGCCCACCGGGCGCGCAAGTTCGGGCAATCCAAATACGGGGTGCGCCGCTTTGTCAAAGGATTCCTGGACCTGCTGACCGTGTACTTCTTGACCGGATTCAACCAGCGGCCGCAGCACCTGTTGGGGACGTTGGGATTGGTCAGCTTCCTGCTGGGTGGAATGGGGGTGTTCGTTTTAAGTTTGTGGTGGGGTATTTCGCGGCTGGATGGCGACCCGCTGACCGACCTGCACCTGCATACACGGGCTATCTTTTATTTCACGATCATGGCGGTCTTGCTGGGCGCCCAATTCATGACGATCGGCTTCCTGGCCGAACAACTGACGGCTTTCCAGATGCGTGGCGCGTCGACCTACTCCATCCGGCAGCGCACCGAACCAACGGAAAAAAGATAATGACCCATATGCTTGAAGATTCGCACCGCGCCTTGCGCACCACGGTTTACAGCCTGCTGATCGTCGCCGCCTGCGGCAGCATGGTCGGCCGTATCTTGATGGTCCGTTCCCAGCGCGGCGAGACGCCGTTGCTGAGTGCCAATGACCGCAGCCGTTGGGCGACGGTGCGGTCCTTGGTGGACGAGAGCACGTACGAGTTGGATGAGGTCATCTTTCGGGACCGCGAACGTACGTTCCGCATGCGGGACCGCGAGTGGTACACGATCGATCTGGTCCGGCATCGAGGGCACGGGGGTCGCGAGCATTTCTATTCCAGCAAACCGCCCTTGTTCCCCACGTTGATGGCGGGCCAGTACTGGCTGGTCCAGCGATTGACGGGGATGACATTGGCCGAGGAGCCATTTTACGTGATCCGCTTGCTGCTGATCACCACGAACGTGCTGCCAATGGTCCTCTTTTTCTTGCTGTTGGCCGCGATGGTGGAGAAATATGGTCAGACCGATTGGGGGCGGCTGTTTGCCATGACAGTGGCCACCTTTGGGACGTTTCTTACTACCTTTGCGGTGACGTTGAACAACCACTTGCCCGCGGCGATTTCGGTGGTGATCGTGTTGTGGGCCGCGCTGCCGATATGGCGTGAGGCGGATCGCAGTTGGTGGCGGTTCGCTGTTTGTGGTTTCTTCGCCGCCTTTGCCGTGACCAACGAGTTGCCGGCTTTGTCGCTGTTTGGCTTGCTCGGCTTAGCCCTCTTCTGGTGTGCTCCGTCCCGGACCCTGCTGGCATTCGTCCCGGCGGCTGCGGTGGTGGCAGCCGGCTTTTTCGGTACGAATTATATCGCGCACGGCACTTGGAAACCCCCGTATGCCCATCGGGGGGAGGGACCCCGCGTGTTGACCTTGCCCGAGGTGCCTGCGGACCAGTTGGATGCGGGGGCGGTGCCGGAAGAGTTGCGGCAAGCCATTGAGGCGAGCGGCATTTCGCTTTCGGACCAGACCGGCATTCAGCCCCGGCTGACCGCCGAAGGCTGGGTGCTGTGGGATCCGGAGACGCACGAGCGTTTGGCCTTGGTCCCGGACGAGGGGCAACTGCACGTGCATCAGTGGGGCGACTGGTACGAGTACGAGCACAGCTACTGGCTGCCGGGCCGCAAGAGTGGGGTCGACCTGGGCGAACCGTCGCGAGCGGTTTATGCTTTCCATCTGCTGTTTGGACACTACGGCATCTTTTCGCTGACCCCGGTCTGGCTGCTCAGTGCCGTGGGCGCCGGCCTGTGGCTGCTGCGGGCCGAACCCCGCATGCGCGGCTTGGCCGCCCTGGTGATCTTCCTGACCCTGCTGTGCTTGGCCTTTTATATCCTCCGCCCCCTGCAGGATCGGAACTACAGTGGCGTGTCCTGCGGGTTCCGCTGGATGTTCTGGTTCATCCCGATGTGGCTGCTGACCCTGTTGCCGGCGGCCGATCGAATCGCCTCGCGGCCCTGGTGGCGCCGCGGCGCCCTGGCCTTGCTGCTGGTCAGCGTCCTGTCCGCATCGTACAGCCCGCTGAACCCCTGGACCCACCCCTGGCTGTACCAGTACTGGAGCTATTTGGGCTGGATCACGGCGTCCTGAACCGCACGGGATGGGGCGGGCAGGCCAACGAGTCAGAAATCGCGGCGGTCGAATAGGGCCGCGCAGGCCTCCATCGCCTCCTCGGCGTCGGGACCTTCCGCGGTCAACCGGAGCCAATCGCCCGGGTTGACCCCCAGAGACATCAAACCCAGGATACTGTCCGCACCTTGGGCACGGCCGTCTTTGTGCACAGTCACCCGAGCTTCGTAGCGGTCGGCGAGGGTCACCAGAGCCGAGCACATGCGCATGTGCATGCCGGTAGGATTTCGAACTTGTACGTCCCGACGAACTTCGGCGTCCTGCGACCGTCGCGAATTCATCGATTCCTCCGCTGTGCCGACGAGCGTGTCGAAATCTTGGGAATTCGCTCGGGGCGTCTCCCAGTTGGAACTCTGATCGAAGACTTCGGACCGAACTCGTGAAGGCATCATCCTACTCTCCATCACAGGGGGGGGCAGCTTCCAGAAAACGGATTAACTAGAAACGGATTTCCGTAACAATTCAATCTATAACGGTCGCACCCGTCCTGACAACCCACACCATTTGCTGGCAGGTTGGTTTTTCCGCAAAGGTGAGGCAGGAACTCACTCGGTCTCTTCTTTCGATTCCTTTTCGCTGGGGGTGAAAGGACCCGCGTAGGCATCACAGATCGCCAGCACATTCAACAGGCCGGCGACCAGCGTATAGAGCGTCCCCAATTCAAAGCGGTACCCCAGTTCGTCATGCCATTCGGCCAATTCGTCCCTGCGTTCCGGTTCGACCGGCTGCTCGGGCGGCGCCATCAAGCCGCCCCACAGCGGAGGCCTCGGCGGATCGCCAAATACACGGTACGCTTGGACCAGCGCCGGCAACGCCGGAATCCCCACCCCCAGCTGGCAGATGTATTGCCACCGACGGTCTTGCGGCGTCCATGACGCGTACACCACACGGCCGCCTCCCACGAACATGCCCATCCAATAAAGAGACAGGATAACCAACAGGATGAGTATGGCTTTCGGATAGCGGCGTTGATACAAATGACCCGCTCCCGGCCAGAGCCAAGCGAGAACAGCAGCAAGTGCCGGGTTGCGCAGATCGACTTCTGGTTCCTGCGGTTGCGAGTGTCGCTCGTCCTTGCGTTCGTCCTTGGTGATCATCCGGGGCCCTGTTGCATCGCCGTGGGGTTCTTGCTGTTGGAACAGGGCTCATTGTAACCGACTGGGGCGACAGGGCCAGACGACCTCCGAGCGGGCTTACCACGTCGCCGCCATCTCGGGGTCCGATTCGGCAGACAAACTCAACTCGCGAAAAACCCCTTCTACCATCGGTCTATCCACCCATTCATGGTGTTCGGCGATGGCAGCCAGCCGCACCCATTCCGCCAATTGGAGGATCCGGTGAGGAAGTCCGCCGGTGAGTTCTTTCAAGCGGTCCACGGCGGACGGGTCAAATGAGGGGCATTTACCCCCAAGGTGGTCGCGTTTCTGCTGGACATAGGCCGCGATGTCCGCCGCCGTCCAGGGTTCCAGCCGGATGTGCAGCTGGGACAGCTGGAGCAGCGAGTCCCCCAACCCCCGCATCCTGGACGTTTCAGCAGTCAGAATCGTGGTCAGGCATTGTTTGGGAGTTTTCAGAAGGCGCAACACTTGAGACAGCACCGGTTCCGCCGCCCGGTCGGCGTCGTCCAGCAGCAGCAGGGTGCGGCGTCCCAGCAATCGCTGTTGTTGCAAATGATCCTGGATGCGATACGCCAGAAGGAATGGGTCGCGGGACAGGGGGGGATTGGTCCCCAGAGCTGCGGCCAAATCCCACCACCAGCCGCATTCCTCCTGTCCCCACAGCCCGAGCCAACCCACCGGATGCCCGCGGCGACGAGCTTCGCGGGAAAACACTTCCAACAGCGTCGAGCGGCCGCTACCCTGACTCCCCGACACGATGGCCAGCGACTGGCCCGAATCGACAACAAAATCCAAACGTGCCAGTGCTTCCTCGAAACTGGAACTGGCGAATACCGCCTGGGTGTCGGCGGTCTTCTCGTACAATCCGGTTCGCTTATCCACAACCGACGATTCCCTGGAGGAGGTGTTCTTCTAATCATCCGATGACGTGTGTTTCTCTAATCGGTAAGATCGGCAAGATCGCTTGATTCAATCCATTTTGCGAGTTCCCAGATGACGAGACGTTTTTTTGTGGCGGACCGGGTTTCGGGTCCGCAAGCGGTGCTGGAGGGTTCGGAGGCCCAGCATTTGATCAAAGTGCTGCGCGCCCGTTCGGGAGATCACGTGATCTTGTTCGATGGCAGCGGCTACGAATTCGACGCCTGCGTGGTCCGGTGGGGCCGCGATCACGTTCAGCTGGAGATCCTGGCCGAACGGGCCGTCGACCGCGAACTGCCCTATCCACTGACGTTAGGGGTGGCACTGCCCAAAGGCCCGCGTCAGGGGTGGCTGGTGGAGAAGTCTGTCGAGCTGGGGGTCACGTGCTTGGTACCTCTCCGCACGCTACGCGGGGTGGCACAACCGGGGGAAGGAGCGCTAGCGCGTTTGCGACGGGCGGTCATCGAAGCTTCCAAACAATGCGGTCGGAACCGGCTGATGGAGATCGCCCCGCCGCAGAGTGTAGGCGAGTTTCTCCGTTCCGTGCCGGTCGGCGGTTCCCGTTGGATCGCCCATCCCGACCGCGACGCCGTACCGCTCGCCAGCCGTCTGGACGAGCTGGAGGGTCAGCCGGTGTTTGTGGCGGTCGGACCCGAGGGGGGGTTCGCACCCGAGGAGCTGCCGCCCGGGGGAGCCGAGGAATGGGTTACGCTCGGCCCCCGCATCCTCCGAATCGAAACGGCCGCCCTGATGGTGGCCGCCGCGATCGGCACGGCTTGGAATCCAGAATGAGCCCGTTACAATACGGTGTTTCCCCGGACCCGAGCCTATGAGTGAACCACTGGCCTTTCAGAACGGCCGATTCCTTCCCGCCTCCCAAGCCGCCGTTCCTCTCTACGATGCCGGCTTCGTCTTGGGAGCGACCGTGGCCGAACAGGTCCGCACCTTTCGCGGACAACTTTTTCGCTTGGAGGAGCACTTGCAGCGTCTGGCCGACTCGCTGCGCATCGTGGGCGTCGATCCGGGCTGGACTCAGGAAGCACTCGCCGAAATCGCCCGCGAATTGGTCGCTCACAATCATGCCCTGCTCGACCCGGATGACGATCTGGGCATCTCGATCTTGGTGACCCCCGGCCCCTACCCGACGATGGCTCAACTGGCCCGGGCTGCCGGAGCGATGCAACCGCTGGTCTGCTTGCATACGTACCCGCTACCCTTCCATCTGTGGGCCCATACTTACTCCCAAGGGCAGGCGCTGGTCGTCAGCAACGTTCGCCAAGTGCCCCGCAGTTGCTGGCCCACCAACCTGAAATGCCGCAGTCGCATGCACTACTATCTGGCGGACCTCGAGGCGCGGCGCGTGAACCCCCGAGCACGGGCGCTGCTGTTGGACCAAGAAGGTTGGGTCCTGGAGACGTCGACGGCCAGCATCGCCCTCGTCGATCGCGAGGAGGGGGTGATCGCACCGCCGGCAGAGAAGATCCTGCCGGGAATCAGTGTCGGCGTGATTGCCGAGTTGTCGGCCCGGGCGGGCCTCCCCTTCGTGCATCGCGACGTGAGTGTCGAGGAAGTGCGTCAGGCCGACGAGGTGATTTTGTGCAGCACCAGTCCCTGCGTATGGCCGGTGACCGAACTGAATGGAACCGCGGTGGGCCGCATCGGCAGCAATACCTGGTCCGCCCGCTTTCTCGCCGCCTGGAGCGACCAGGTCGGAGTGGACAT
>SLEY01000398.1 GCA_007124535.1 Planctomycetaceae bacterium | reverse complement strand
GGCCTTTGCCGCTCCGCCCCGCGCGCCCAAGCCGCCAGCGGGGAACCCGCGTTCGGCATTCCATGTGCAGCACGACTGGTCGATCGACGTGCCGCTTTCGGCTAGTGCGATGGTCCTGGCCGACGAGACGTTGTTCCTGGCCGGGCCGCCGGATGTGATCGGCGACGAGACGGCCGCTGCCCGCTATGGCGATCCCGAGGTGCAAGCGCGACTGGGCGAGCAGGACGCCTCATTGCGAGGCGAGCGAGGCGGATTGCTGCGGGCGATTTCGGCACGCAACGGGTCCCGGGTCGGCCAATGGGAACTTGCCGCACCGCCCGTCTGGGACGGCATGGCCGCCGCCCATGGCCGGCTGTACCTGGCCACCGTCGATGGCACGATCCTCTGTTTGGGCAGGCCGTAGGTACCTGCTTCGGGCGTCGGCTACTCGGACGATGGGAGGCGGCCGATCGGTCGGGCGTTTTCTTTGAGATCGGCGTCGAATTCCCGCATCTGCTGGCGGAGTCGGGCCGCGACCTCGGTGTAGACCTCGGCCAGATTGTTGGTCTCGCCCAGATCGATGGCCAGGTTGTAAAGCTGCTCGGCCCGGTCGCCGTGCGGGGCGTGATACTTCCAGTGCCCTTCCCGGACGGCGGCCAAGCGGTCCGAATTCGCCGCGTAGTAGTAGAAGGCCGCGTGCGGCGAGCGGGCGCCGGGTTCGCCGCGGATCAGGGGCCAGATGTTTCGGCCGTCGATCACCCGGTCCTCGGGCAATTCGCCGCCGGCCAGGTGGGCGAACGTGGGCATCAGGTCGATCGTCGCCGCCACCTCGCTCTGAATCGTGCCCGCCGGAATCTTCCCGGGCCAGCGCATCAGCGTCGGCACCCGCATCCCGCCCTCCAATACGTCGAACTTGTACCCCCGCAACGGATCGGCGTGGCCGCCTCGACCGCCCGAAAGGTTCCAAGGCCCGTTGTCCGTGGTGAAGACCACCAGCGTCCGCTCGTCCAAACCCAGCCGGTCGATCGCCTCCAGAATCTGCCCCACGCTCCAGTCCAGCTCTTGAATCACATCGCCATACAATCCCCGCTCGCTGCTGCCGGCAAACTCCTCGGTTGCGAACAGCGGAATGTGCGGCATGACATGCGGCACATACAAAAAAAACGGCTGGTCCTGATGATCCTCCATGAACGCGATCGCCTGCTCCGTGCTGCGGCGGGTCAGATACGTCTGGTCGATCGGGTACTCGACCACCTCCTCTTGGATCATCAAGGGCACATCGTTCACGCGCCGCCGTTGACCGGGCTGGGCGTCGCGAATCCATTCCCGAGTGATGCCGTCGTGCAGGAGCACATCGTCGGCCAAAGGAGCCCGGGGGTCGATCCACATGTCGTTGCTGTAGGGGATGCCCCAGTAGTAGTCGAAGCCCTGGCGGGTGGGCAGGAAGTGCGGGTGATGCCCCAAATGCCATTTGCCGATCACGGCCGAGGCGTAACCCCGTTGCTTGAGCATATCGGCGATCGTCACCTCGTCGGGCGACAATCCCACGTCGTTCCCCGGAAACAGCACCCGAATCGCACCCGTTCGCGGCGGATAGCAGCCCGTCAGCAACCCGGCTCGCGAGGGCGTGCAGACGGACGACACCGAGTAGAAATCGGTGAACTTGATCCCTTCGGTCGCCATTCGATCGAGGTGGGGCGTCTGGAACCCGAATTGCTCTGCTCCGAACACGCCCACATCGGCAAAGCCCTGATCATCGGTGAAGATCACCACAAAGTTGGGGGGTAGATCGTCCGCGTGAACCGTCCGCATCGTGAACAACGCGATCAGTGCCAAAATCATCATCCGAGTCATATCGAAACTCCGTAGCTCATGTGGCAGGGTCGGGCGGCAGGCGACCAGACCCGCACGCCCCGTCGGAAGGGGACTGCGTTGGATTTCCCGAACCGTGACGCTTCGGTTCGACAAACGCCAAGGCCGTTTATAACAGTTCGGATGGCCGCGTCAACCAAGCACCTCTTGACAGCACCGAGGCGGGACTGGTGTGATAGTGCTTATGCCGGCAATCGGCTTGTCATCCGCAGATCGAGAATCCCGCCTGGGAAAGGAACCGTTCGATGAAAACGACTTTCACCCCGCTACTGATTGCGCTGTTGATTGGCATGGCCACGAGGGTACCCGAGACGCGCGCCGCGGACGATTCCGGCGGCCCCCATGCGGGACTGATTGGCCCAGGGCAATGCCAGGACCAGGCCAGAGGGGCTCCCCCGATGTCTCCCGCGGCATGGCAGAAGTTGGAAGGCAATGTTCTGGACAGCCAGCACGGCTGGGGCCGGCGTTTCAAGCCCCGCGGCATGTTCCCGGTGCCCCCGGGCGAGTTCGAGACCCCCGGCGGCATCGGCGTCCTGTACAACTCCGTCCCACCCTCCGGCTTTCAAGCTCCCCCCGGTTTTGCCGCCTCCCAGACCGGCAGTTTGGCCTTCAGTGAAAACCTGGTCGATTGGCACGACTACCCCGACAATCCGGTCATGTACAAACTGGCCGATTGGCAGGGAAGCCAGCGTGCCATGCCGCGGGCCATGCTGTACGATGAAAAGAACTCGCAATGGGTGGTCTACTTCGTCGATCTGGGAGGCCATTACCCGGGCATCCGGGCGATCGGAGCGGCGTACAGCACGGACCTGGTAACTTGGCGGCCATCCGAACAACCCATGCTGACGATCCACGACTATGTCCGCGCCGTCCCGGATTGGATTGACGCCAGCGACGAGGAGATCGACCGGGAAGGCCGAGTCTACTCCTCCTGGGCCATCTATCATGAGGGGCGGTACTATCTGCAGGTCCAGGGGACCAACCGCACCGGCAGCAATCGCACGTACGGGACCATTATTCTGGTCGCCGACGAACCGGAGGGTCCCTGGCAGCGTGCGGAGGATTTTCGCGGCGACTTCACGCCCCAGCAGCGGCCGGTCTATTCCGAGGGCCGCTGGTACACCGTCTTCACCGGTCGCTGGGACGATCAACTGGGTTTCGGCTTGGCGTGGTCCGAAAACCTGCTGGGGCCGTACGAAAGGAACCCGGAGAATCCGATCATCTCGACCGACATGATCACCCGGGCCCGGCCGCAATTATTCCAGTACCAAGGCACCTGGGCCATCCTCTTCGCCCGCGGTCCCCACCCGGGTCCGATGCGCTTGGCGATTGCACAAGAGGAGGACGGGACGGGAAAAAGGACGGGGGACTAAGAGGCGTGGCTGCGTTTTGAAAGGCAACCCGCAGGAAATGATCTACCCGCAACGATGTGGCCGGTCTCTGACCGAGCCACTCGGCCGACCGAAGGCGTCCCCTATCGGTGGAGACCTTCGGTCAGCGGTTTCGGCGGGGTCGGAGACCCGCGCCGAGCAGTGCGGCGGGGTCAGAGACCCGCGCCGAGCAGTGCGGCGGGGTCGGAGACCCGCGCCGAGCAGTGCCTATTCAATCTCCCCTTTCTGCCGCAATTCGTTCAGGTAAGCGGTTTTTTCTTTGGCCAACACACCGGCCAGGACAATCAGGGCGATCAGGTTGGGCGCGGCCATCAAACCGTTGAAGGTGTCGGCGATGTTCCAGATGAATTCCAGACCGCCGATGGCGCCGACGACGAGAAAGCCCAAAAAGAGGATCCGGTACGGCACCACGATCGCTGCCCCGAACACATATTCCCAACTCTTCTCGCCGTAGAAACACCAGGTCAGCATGGTGGTGTAAGAAAAGAGCACCAGACCGCTCAGCACCACCGTGCCGCCCGGTCCCGGGAGTCCTCGGGAAAAGGCGGTGGAAGCCAATTCGGCGCCGTTGGCCCCGCTGGGCAGCGCGTCGGTCACCAGGATCACCAGTGCGGTCAAGGTACACACCACGAGGGTGTCGATGAAGACTTCCCAGACCCCCCACATACCCTGGCGAGTGGGACGGTTTTTCGCCTGGGCATGCACGATCGAAGCGGCTCCCAGACCCGCCTCGTTGGAAAAGATGCCCCGGGCGATGCCGAAGCGAATCGTGGCGGCGACGGCCGAACCGGCAAATCCTCCCGTGGCCGCCATCGGCCGAAACGCGTAGTATACGATCTGACCCAGGGCGGCCGGGATGGCGGAAATGTGCAGGATCAAGATCACCAAGGAACCCGCCACGTAAACGATGGCCATGATGGGAACAATCATTTCCGCGGTGTGGGCAATTCGCTTGATGCCACCCAGGATGACCGAACCCACCAGGACCACGGCGCCGGCGGCCGTGATCGTCGGGAGGACGCCGAAACCGGTTTCCAAAGCGTGAGCGATGGTGTTGGCCTGGACCATGTTCCCGATACCCAGGGCCGCGATTCCGGCCAGCAAGGCGTACAGGACGGCCAGCCACTTCCAGCGCGGTCCGAGCCCTTTTTCGATGTAGTACATCACGCCGCCTTGGACATTCCCGTCCGCGTCGATCTCACGGTACTTGACACCGAGTGACGCTTCCCCAAACTTGGTCGCCATGCCGACCAGCGCGGAAATCCACATCCAAAAAACGGCTCCGGGACCACCGAGGGCGATCGCCGTACTGACGCCGGCGATGTTCCCGACACCGATCGTGGCCGCCATCGCGGAGCTGACCGCCTGGAACGAGGTGATCGCGCCGCCCTCCCCTTCCGGGGCTTGTCTGAAAAACCGGCCGAAACTGGACCGCCAGCACAGCCCCAAATGCGTGAACTGAAAGAAACCCAGCCGGATGGTGAGGTACAACCCCGTGCCAATCAGCAGGATCATAAACGGAGGGCCCCAGACAATCTGGTTCAGCCAGTCGTTCCATGCCATCAACGCTTCCACAAGCAAACTCCCTCCCCGGACAACGCGAAGTGCTGGTGCTCTTAACCCACGAGAAAGGCTTCTTGGCTTCTCATCTCCCAGGCCGACGGCATTGTATCACACGACGATTATCCATCGCTACGGGCACTCGTTGACCACCTGTCGGCAACGCGACTTGGGACTCCCCAAACGGGGATTCCGCTTCCGCAGGTTGTCAGTTCTCTACGTGGCGTCGCCCAGCGACCCCAGCAGGCCCGTATCGTGTGCCAAGCAATAGTTGGCGGCGAAATCGATCTCGTCCCCCACGTTCGTACCGGCCGGCTCTCCGACTTGGAGTTGCGATTGAAGATCCAGTACAATTCAAGGTCGGAAGCTCGGAGTTCTGACGGACTTGTTCCCCCCGTTGAAAGGATCTATCCATGTTGTGGAAGATTTTGCCCTTGTGGTTGGCCTTGGCCGCGGGTTCTGCCGCGTCGGCCCAGGTGGTTTGGCTGGAGGCGGAGAGCTTCGACTCGGTCGGCGGCTGGCAGCGGGATACGCAGCACGTCGATACGATGGGTTCGGTGTACCTGCTGGCCACGGGGCTGGGCACTCCGGTCGACGATGCGGTCACGCAGGTGGAGATTCCCGCGGCGGGCACATACCGGCTGTGGGTCCGCTGCCGCGATTGGCTGCCCAGTCACAGCCCGGGCCGGTTCCGCGTGCTGGTCGACGGCCGGCCGTCCGACGAATTGGGGCACGCGGCCGACGACACTTGGCGATGGCAGGAGGCTGGTCGGTTCGAGTTGGACCGGGGCGTGGTCGAGGTCCGGATCCGCGACGTGACCGGATGGTGGGGACGCGTGGACGCGTTGGTGCTGGCCGCCGGCGACGACTTCCGCCCGGCGGACCAGCAGCCGCGGCTGGCGGAACAGCGGCTGCAATACGGAGGCGTTTCGGCCGAAGTGGAAGATGCCGGCCGGTTCGATGTGGTTGTGGTCGGCGCGGGCCCCGCCGGGCTGGGCGCGGCGGTGGCCGCCGCGCGGAACGGGGCCGCCGTGGCGCTGGTCCAGGACCGCCCGGTGGTAGGCGGCAATGCGTCCTCGGAAATCAGTATCCCGCCGATGGGTTATCTTGGGAACCCGCCCGACCGGGTGAATGTGACTGGACTGGTGGAAGAGTTCTTTCCGCCGCAGGCCTGGAACAACTACGCCGATTCGGAGCACATGGAGGCGATCGTCCGCGCGGAGCCGAACATCCAGCTGTTTCTTAAGACGCGGGCCACCGGCGTTCGGATGAAGGAGGGGCCGGTCCGGCCGCTGGAGCCGGGCGAAACGGGCGCGCCGGGGGAGATCGACGCCGTGCTGGCCCTCGATGTGCGGACCGGCCAGCGGCGGGCGTTCCACGCGCCCCTGTTCGTCGACGCCACCGGTCATGCCTGGATCGGCTACTACGCCGGCGCCGAGTACCGGGTGGGGATGGAAGCCCGGGACGAGTTCGGGGAAACGCTGGCGCCAAGCGAAGCCAGCCGCCGCACTCAGGGCAATACCCTGTACCAGGCGGTCATCGTCACCCGCGACGAACCGGTGGAATTCGCCTGCCCCCCATGGGCCTACCAATGGCGTCGCGATGAGGATTTCCAACCTCGCGGCGACCACCGCCGACTTGATGAGGTCCGACGTCCGGAGAATTTCGATCGGCCCTCGCGGGGCAAAGGACGCAATCCGGGCGATGACCCCGACGGCGCGATCGTCCGCCGCTGGTGGGTCGAGTATGGCGGCATGGCCGACACCGTGGCGGATGCCGAGTCCATTCGTGACGAGCTGTTCCGCATCAATTTGGGATTGTGGAACTATGCGAAGAACCACAATCCGGCCACGAAGGAAAGGAACGCCCGGCGGGAACTGGTCTGGCTGAATTACGTGCCGGGCGTTCGCGAGAGCCGCCGCCTGATGGGGCCCTACGTGATGAGCCAGGTGGACTTCGACACCCGGGAGGTCCATCACGATACGATCGCCTTCACCGACTGGGGGCCCGACGTGCACCATCCCGAAGGCTTCTGGGTGGCCGGGAACGACGCGATTCATGTCTACAAGGGCCGCCGGACCAGCATCCCCTACCGCACGCTCTACTCGCGCAACATCGCCAATCTCCTGATGGCCGGCCGCAACCACTCGGCAACCCAACTTGCGATGGGAGGCACCCGGGTGATGCGGCCCTGCATGGCCATGGGCCAGGCGGCGGGTACGGCGGCGGCCATCGCCGTGGCTCAAGGCGCCACGCCCGCCGGCGTCTACGAACGGCACCGCGACGTGTTGCAGCAAACGCTGCTGAAAGACGGCTGCTACCTGCTGGGCGTGCGGAACGAAGACCCGCGCGACCTGGCCCGCACCGCCGTCATCACCGCTTCGTCAACCGCCGAGGGGATGCCGGCGCAAAAGGTCGCCAACGGCTTCAACCGCATCGTGGGCGACGAGCGCAACGCCTGGCTCGCCAGCGGAGACGCCCCGCATTGGATCGCGTTCGAGTTCGACCAGCCGCAGGCGGTGAACGTGGCCCACGTGACGTTCGAGCGCCAAGCGGTTCCGGTTCGGATCGAGGTCCGGGACGGCCCGCGGTGGCGGCGGGTCGGGACGATCCGACGCCCCGATCGGCGGCGATTTCTCGTCCCGCTGGAACCGATCGCGACCCGGCAGCTCCGCCTGACATTGGCCCGGCCCGCCCCGGTCTGCGAGATTCGCCTCTACAAGGAACCCGCCCCCGTCGCCGAAGCCATCCGGCAGCGGAACGAGTTGAACTTGGCGGTCGCCGAACATCCGCAGCCCGACCTGCCGGGGATCTTCCTGGACGACCTCCAAGCGGTCGAGACGGGATTCTGGACCGAATCGACCTACTACCCCCGCTTCCTCGGCCGCGGGTACCTGCACGATAACGACCAGCACAAGGGCGACGCCGCTCTGGAGTTCTTTCCCGCCACCACCGGCCGCTTCCATCTGCGACTGGCTTACGTGTCGGGAAACAATCGGGCCCGCAACGTGCCGGTGACCGTGAACCACGCCGGCGGCCAGACGACCGTCGAGGTCGACCAGCGGCGCGAGCCGCCGCTGGACGGCCACTTCGTTTCACTCGGCACCTTCCTCCTGGACGAAGACTCGAGCGTCCGAGTGGCCAACACCGGCACCGACGGCTATGTGATCGTCGACGGCCTGCACCTGCTGCCGGCAGACTGACCCGCGGTGCGCCGCCGCCCCACGGCGGAGGTCTGCGGTTCAAGTCCGCAGTCGCCCACTGAGTCGGGACGGAAACGGGGAGGGACGGAAACGGGGACACCCAGCTTCTCGAACCAGATGGACCGGCGGAAAGCCACGGGATGGAGGTGCGACATTCATTTGATCACGCCCCACTGTCGGTAGTATTTGAATGCCCTACCCGTGTTGTACCAAGCAAAGCTGGGGTTCCGCGTTCTGCACCGTTCCCTTTGCACGAGGATACGAT
>SLEY01000476.1 GCA_007124535.1 Planctomycetaceae bacterium | reverse complement strand
TTGCCCTCCCAGGCAAGCGAAGGCGGGGAAGGGCACCGCCCAGTTCACGCTTTGGTGAAAGCCGAAGCTGCCTCCGCCACCTCGATTCCGTGGCCCGGTAAAGCCTTGGACCCCGGCCGAGACTTCCAAATTGCCCGCGGGAAACAGCGTACAGGGGGTCATTGCCAGCGTATCGCAGCTGGTGGTGCCACAGCTGGCCATCGGAGCCCCATATTCCACGTATCCGTCGTATTCGACCCAGCCACCCTGTTGATCAAATTCGATGTACCCGTCGTGTTCGAAGAGTTCGTCGTGTTCGAAGAACTCGTCTTCCGACGCGTCCGAATTGGGGTGGGAGGCAGGGTTCATCGAAACGGTCGGGGGCCTGCCGGGCAGGACGTTGCCGTCGGTGGCATACAATTGGCCAGTTTCGGGATCCTGGAGATAGGTCCCCCCCGCCACAATCTCATCTTCCGTGATCGCTCGGTGGCTGGCCGGACGAACCCGCGAATGGCTGGCCGAACTGCGGGTCCCCCTGGTGGCCGAGCGCAGCTGATTCGCAGGCGGCGCAAGCACGGGCCGGCGGCTGGTCTGCCCCGCGGCGTAGGGGGCCGGCAACCCAATTGCCAGGACCCCCAGCAGCGCGGCAAGATACCACTTGCGAATGTTCTGCAGAGCAACGTACATGGGCGATTCCTCACTGTGCGAAAAAGGTTCAGGCCCCCCGCCCGATCACGCGTTCCGGTCCGGTCAACGACCAAGCCGTTCCGTCCGTTGGATCAGGTATCGGAACTCGCGCAATCGGAACTTTCGAAAAAAGTGAAATAATCCGAAAAACCGGCACAGTTTGCCGAGTCGGCATGAACGGCCGGAAATCGTGCGGGGCGTTCAACGATCTGCGGAATGGCGCCATCCTCAACCGCGTGCGATATCCGTGGACTAATAGGGCATCCGTCTCACCCGAAACGAGTCACGTCACCGTGCCGACCGGAGGGATGCCCAGTAGGTGAGCACGCACCGTTGCTGCCCGTGGCGTTCGCCATTAAATTGGAGCCGACGTCAACCGGTAGGCCGGGACACGGTGTGGACCCTGTTTTTGTGGCCGTCGAGCGGAGTTTCTCGCGGCTTCGGTTGTGTCTTGCCTTTCGAAGGAAGTTCAGGCCCCCTGATGAACTTGAATCAGATGGCGTTGCGGCGATGCCAGCCGTTGCGAGAACGTTCCGAGGAGTTTCGGGTCGGTGTGTTTCACGGGTCGGGTGGCACGTGCCTGATCGACTGTGGGGTCGCATCGCCCGGCGGTTTGGCTTGTGGAATCGTGCTGGCGGAAGTCTGCATGGCGGGACTCGGCCGGGTGGCTTTGGTCCCCTCGCATCCGGAGGTAGGGCAGGGTTGGGCAGTCCAGGTCCACACGGACCATCCGGTTCGGGCGTGCATGGCGGCGCAGTACGCCGGCTGGCAGATCGCCGCGGCGGGCTTCTTTGCGATGGGTTCCGGGCCCATGCGGGCCGCCCGAGGGCGTGAGGAACTGTTTTCGCAGATCGGAGGCACGGAACAAGCGGATCAGGTCGTGGGGGTTTTGGAATGTGCTCAAATGCCCGACGCCGTGATTTGCGAGCGGATCGCCCGTGAATGCGGAGTGGGGCCTGATCAGTTGACCTTGTTGGTCGCTCCTACGGCTAGTTTGGCGGGTTGCATTCAGGTGGTGGCCCGGACAGTGGAGACTTGCCTGCACAAAATGCATGCTCTGGGTTGGGATTTGTCTCGGATTCAGGCCGGCGCTGGGGTGGCGCCGCTGCCGCCGGTGGCGGCCGACGATCTGACCGGAATCGGGCGAACCAATGATGCGGTTCTTTATGGCGGCGAAGTCACGTTGTGGGTGGACTACCCGGAGGAATGGCTGGTCAAGCACGGGCCGCGGATCCCAAGTGACGCCTCCGACGATCATGGCGAGCCATTTGGACGGATTTTTTCGCGGTACGAGCACGACTTCTATCGGATCGATCCCTTGTTGTTCAGCCCGGCACGTGTGACGTTGATCAATCGAGCGAGTGGGCGAGCGCACCGTTTTGGCGAGTTGGCTCCGGCGGTGTTGCGGGCGTCGTTTGCCTGATCGCCTTGGGGGGAAACCTGGACGGAGGGTGAGGATGCGGCTGGCCGTGCTGGGTTCGTCGGGCAGTTGGTACGTGGGCGATCTCCGCCGTGCCGCAGGGGAACGCCATGAAGTGGTACCTTTGCCGTTTTCTGCGCTAACCGCCCGTTTGGGTACCGGGAACCCGCCAACTTTTGCGTGCGACGGTCATCGCTTGGACACCTTCGATGCCGTACTTGTCCGGAGCATGCCTCCGGGAACTCTGGAGCAGGTGGTCTTTCGCATGGACGTGCTGGCACGTCTGGGGCAGTGCGGCGTCCCGGTCATCAACCCACCGCGAGCTTTGGAAGCTGCGGTCGACAAGTATCTGGCCTCTGCCAAATTGTTGGCTGCCGGTTTAAGGACGCCCGCGACGATCGTCTGTCAGAGCTGGGAGGAAGCGATGGCCGGATACGTACATCTAGGGGGCGATGTAGTTGTGAAGCCGCTTTTCGGGGGAGAAGGCCGGGGGATTATGCGGGTCGAGGACCCGGCGCTTGCCCAGCGGGTCTTCAAAACGCTGGTTCAAACGGGGGCCGTCCTCTATTTACAGCGGTTTATCCCGCATCCTGGTTACGACATTCGGCTGTTGGTCATTGGTCAGCAGGTATTGAGTATTCGTCGCGTACACCCCACCGATTGGCGGACGAACGTCCGTCTTGGCGCCCGGGCGGAATCCTTTGACGCAGATTCCGACCTGAAGCAGATGGCGTTGTCCGCGGCGGCGGCGTTGAACGCGTCCTTGGTTGGCGTGGACATCCTGCCGGGCGATGATGGCGACTACTACGTGTTGGAGGTGAACGCCGTCCCCGGCTGGCAGGCAACCGCGGCGGCCCTTCAGGTCGACGTGGCGGCGTTGGTTTGGGACTACCTGCAGCGTGCTGCCGGGTGTGCCTAAGCATCTGCCAAGAAATTAGCACTGCTCGGCGCGGGTCCTCTGTTCGGCGCGGGTTCTGTTCGGCGCGGGTCTCCGACCCCGCCGAAACCGCCGACCGAAGGTCTCCACCGATCTGGGAGACCTTCGGTCGGCGGTGTGGCTGGGTCAGAGACCGGCCACAACGGGCGCTGCAGGAGTCGACAATGGCAGGACGGATGGGTAAACTGTGTAAGACCGAGTCACCGCCACAAGCGATCCGGGGACGTGTTTTGTTCCTTGCCCACCTAGAGCTTGTGCCCACGCTCGCTGCAGTCGGTAAAATTGTTTTCAAGAAGGAATGCTGTCTATGAAGAAATCGTTTTGCACCGTTTCGCTGGTTCTCTTACTTTTCAGTGGTTCTGCCTTGCAAGCGGACGACGGCGTCCCCGGCCTATCCGCCACCCCGCCTGCCGAGGGCAACTATGTCCAGACGGACCAGGGGTACATGGTCCCGTACACGGCGGTGATTCCGGGAACCGATGTGACTTACACGATGGTTCCCATCCCCGGAGGTGTGTTTACGATGGGCAGTCCGGAATCGGAGCCGGGTCGGGAACCGAACGAAGGCCCCCAGTTCGAGGTGGAAGTTCCTCCGTTTTGGATGGGCCAGACGGAGGTCCGATGGGCGGAATACCGCCTGTACATGGATCTCTACGGCGTTTTCAAGGAATTCGAACGGGCGGGTGTCCGGCCGGTGACCGACGACAACAAGATCCATGCCGTCACGGCGCCGACGGAGTTGTATGATCCCAGTTATACGTTCCCGTTCGGTGAGGATCCGGAGTTGCCGGCCGTCACCATGACGCAGTTCGCGGCGCGCCAGTACACCAAGTGGCTCAGCGGGATCACGGGTCAGTTTTACCGGTTGCCGTCGGAGGCGGAGTGGGAGTACGCTTGCCGGGCGGGAACCGACACGGCCTACTCGTTTGGCGATGATCCGGCGGATCTGGATGACTATGCTTGGTACTATGACAATGCCGACGATACTCCTCAGCAGGTGGGCCAAAAGGAGCCTAATCCGTGGGGTCTTTACGACATGCACGGCAATGTGGCGGAATGGACGATTGACCAGATCCTGCCTGAGGGTTATGCCAAGTTCAACGGTCAGCGAGTGACCGCCGAAGAGGCGTTGGTTTGGCCGGAAGATTTGATCCCGCGCGCGATTCGCGGGGGTTCGTGGGAGAGCGATCCCGAGGACTGCCGTTCGGCAGCCCGGCTGGAGTCGAAGGAGGCGGATTGGAAGCAGGGGGATCCCAACCTGCCGTACAGTGCTTGGTGGTTCACCGACGATCCGACCTTGGCCATTGGTTTCCGGATCATGCGCCCGTTGAATTCGCCGGATTCGCCGGAAGATCGCGAGCGATACTGGGGCGCCGATGCGTGGGAGATCGCGGAGAGCGTGGAAGATCGGATGCGTGACGGCCGCGGCGCCCTGGGGATTGCGGACCCCGAATTGCCGGAAGCCATTCAAGAACTCCGGGGAGGTCGTTGATGCGCGTCGGGAATCGGGCGCGGAGCGTGCTGATGGCCCTGCTGCTGGTGGCCCTGGTGGCGATCCCTGCCGTGGGCGACGAGACGTGGGGACGATTTCGCGAGGTGCGGCCGGCGTTGGGCTCGACGTTCGAGATCCTCGCCTACGCTCCGGACCAGGAGGTCGCGACGGCGACGTTCGACGCCGCCTTCGCGCGGGTCGAGGAAATCAGCCGGGTTTTCAGCGTCTATGATTCCCGGAGCGAAGTGCTCCGTCTGGTGCGCCAAGCGCCGATGTGCGAGCCGGTGGCTGTGAGTCGCGAGTTGGCCAAGGTATTGGATTATTCGTTGTGTCTGAGCCGTCAAACGGAGGGGGCTTTCGATGTCACGGTGGGCCCCCTGACACGATTGTGGCGGCGGGCACGCCGGCTGCGCGAGTTGCCGGCGGAGGAACGTTTGGCCCAGGCTCGTGCGGCTGTGGGTTCGCACTTGGTCGAATTCGATCGGGACGAACAGACGGTCCGCCTGCTTGCAGAAGACATGCGATTGGATTTCGGCGGCGTGGCCAAGGGCTATGCAGCCGACGAAGCCCTGCGCGTGCTGCGGGAACGCGGCTTGAACCGGGCGCTAATCAATGCGGGCGGGGATCTTCGATTGGGCGAACCGCCGCCTGGTGAACGCGGTTGGCGAGTGGGCGTGGCTGCCTTGAATCCGGGAGATCCACCGGAGGAGATTCTGGAACTGGCAGATTGCGGGGTGGCGACCTCCGGCGATGCCTGGCAGTTTGTCGAGATCGAAGGTCAGCGATACTCGCACTTGATCGACCCGCGGGTCGGTGTGCCGATTGGAGAGCGCATCGGGGCGACCGTGCTGGCTCCCAGCGCGATGAAGGCCGACGCGCTCGCCTCCGCCGTCATGGTGATGGGCCCGGAGCAGGGAATCGCCTTGGTGGATCAGACCTCCGAGGCGGCCTGTTGGGTCGTCACCGAGCAAGGCGATCAGCCTCGGGCGTTCCGGTCGCGGCGGTTTCCTTCGCCGGACGGTTCGTCCGAACCGTAACGATCTGCCGAACGAGCGGGTATTTCCCGCTGCAAACTGGGTCCTCGTTCGATTCGGCAGAGGGAGTTGGGAGATGAGCAGAAAACGGGGAAAGAAGCACGATCCGGGAACTTCGCGGCGCGAGTTCATCAAGGCGTCGTCCCTGTTGGTCGTCGGTGGGGGCCTGGGCGGCGGGCGAGCTTCGCGGGCTTATGGCACGGAGCCGATCCGGATCGGATTGATCGGATGCGGCAGTCGGGGTACGGCTGCGGCAGTCCAGGCTCTGAATACGGCCGACTCGGAAGACCTCCGGCCCAATGGCCCGGTCCAACTGGTGGCCTTGGCCGATATCTTTGCGGATCGGCTGCAACGCGCTTACCGATCGGTCAAGAGCAAGCATCCGGATCGGGTGGCGGTCCCGCCGAATCGCCAGTTTACGGGTTTCGATGCCTATCGCCGCTTGTTGGAATGCCCTCTGGATCTGGTCCTGCTGGCGACCCCCCCCGGATTTCGGCCGCTGCATTTCGAAGCGGCTGTCCAGCGCGGCCGACACGTCTTTCTGGAAAAGCCGCTGGCCACGGATCCCGCGGGCATTCGCCGCCTGCTGGTCGCGAATCAGCAGGCCGAATCGCAGGGACTGCGCGTGGCGGTCGGGTTACAGCGGCGGCACGAGGACAAGTACCAAGAAGTGATCGCTCGGCTCCAGCAAGGAGCCATTGGGGAACGGATCTACGCGCGCGTGTACTGGACCGGCGGCGCGGGGGTCGTGAAGCCTCGCCAGCCCCAACAGACCGAATTGGAGTACCAGTTGCGAAACTGGCACAACTTCAACTGGTTATCGGGCGACCCTCTCTGCGAGCAGCACATTCACAACCTGGATGTCGGCAATTGGCTGATGGGGGGGCCACCTGACGCGTGCCAAGGCCAGGGCGGTCGCCAAGTTCGCACCGGAGACCAATATGGGGAGGTCTTCGATCACCATTTCCTGGAGTACACCTACCCTACGGGCACGAAGTTGTTCAGCCAGTGCCGGTTCATCCCCGGATGTTGGAACTCGGTTGCCGAGCATGTCCATGGAACTCGCGGGCACGCCGATATCAGCGGTGGCAAGATCTATGGCCCCCAGGGCGAGTTAGTCTGGCGCTGCGACAGTCGGGGGAACGGGCATCAGGGCGAAATGGACCATTGGTTCGGCTGTTTGCGCCGCGGCGAGCCTTGCAATGAAGTCGAGCAAGGCGCCGCGAGCACGCTGACCGCCATCATGGGGCGGATGGCCAGCTACAGCGGTCTCACGGTACGCTGGCCCGACGTGGTGGCTTCCGACGTGGTCCTGGCCGACGTCGATCGTCTGCAATCGTTACAGGATCCCGCGCCCGTGCAGCCGTTGGCCCGGCCCGCGCTGATTCGAGAGACGTACGCCATTGCCGCACCGGGGCAGCCCTCCGGAGCCTCCTCCTGACCCAGCCTCTCCGCGCTCCGTCCGGTTTCTTGGTTCAGTCTTCGGCCGGTTGATCCAACCGTCTCACCTCGAGATTGCGATACCCGCCGGTCGTATACCAAGTTGCGATTCCGAAAGGAGGCATCTGATCCATTTCCCACCGGAGGGACAGATCGCGATCGGCATGTTCCAGGTCCACAATTTGTTCGTCATCCAACCAGGCTTCGATCTTCTCCTCGGTCACCCGCAGGCGAACCTGGTACCACTTCTCGTTGACAAAGTTGGCGAAGCCGGTGGTTTCGTTTTCGGAGGCGTCGAAGCCATCGACGCAGGACAAGCCGGTCATCATGCCGCCCCAGCCGCCCAGGATCAGACTGCAGTGGGATTCGCCGACGGGAAACGTCATACCGCAGAAGAAGTCCCCGCCCTGAATTCGGCGGGTTTCCAGCGTGATCTCGTAATTCATTTTCGGGAAATCTCTTTCCCACTTGATGCCGGTCATCGCCTGGCCCTGGCTCAGAATCAGCTCGCCGTCTTTTACGAGGACGGGGCCGTGTCCCAAGAAATCGATTTGGTCCAGTACCTTCCAGCCATCCAGGGTCTTTCCATCGAACAGCCGAATTTTCGGCGGCAGCGTCTTCTGCTCGGTCGCCGGTGGGGCGTCCTCCGGCGCGTCGGCAACCGCCGCCGGTTGTTCGGATTCCACCGGGTCGGCCGCAACCGGATTGACGAGACACACTGCCCAGATAACTGGCAGAACCATGCCGCATGCCACGGCAGCTGCGAGGGGTTGGAACGCGTTCTGAATTGCTCGCCTCATGGAAATCTCCTTCATCGTGTTCAGAGTTCTAAGGAACATGCCCGACATCTCCTACTGGGTGCGGGACAGGATCAAGAGGCCGGTTCGCCGAAAAGTTCCAAGTCGGCCCATGCAAAACCCGCCTCGGATTCGGGGGTGAGGTTCTCCACCACCAGTACCAGCATCTCCACGTTGCGGACGTTCACGTCGAACGGGTGCGAGGTATCCCGGCCGCGAACGGGGGCGGATTCCCACAACAGATTACTGTCGCCATAGATTCGGAAGACGGCCGCCGGTGCTTCGTCCGGCTCGTCGCCAGGCTCCGTACCCGCAGGCACGACAATCGCCGTCCCGCGCAACCGCTGGTAACCGTCCTCTAGGAAATAGGAAATATGGCTGGAGTGACTTTCATCCAAAGGAAGCGCCCAAATGACTTGCCGCTCGCGCCGGGCCAGCGTGATCTCACGAACCAACGCCTGCTCGCCCAGGTCCACGCCGCGGACTTCCAGCGGCGTCAGGGAAGCCAGC
>SLEY01000582.1 GCA_007124535.1 Planctomycetaceae bacterium | reverse complement strand
GCCCAAACGGAAGGCATCGGCGGACGATCGTAGTCGTTGCCCCGCATCCCCTCGGTCTCCAGCACCAGAATCACGTGCATGTCCGTATTGAATTTCCGGTGGGCATACCATTCCTCCATCAATTCGAACGAACGGCCCACCTCCTCCATGCCGGGAAACTCGGGCGACACGTTGGTGTTGGTGGCGACCTGCTGCGGTCCATGACCACTGAACTCGCCCCCGATCATCTCGATGTAGGGGTCGATCCCCCCGCTGCGGAACGTATCCGTGGCCGCGTGGATTCCCACGAAACCGCCTCCGGCCGCGACCCAATCCAGCAGCCGCTGCTTGCCCTCCGCCGTCATCGGCGGGCTCCCGTCCCGAGCATCCCCCAACAGGTTGCCCGACGTGTAGAAGGCGATCGTCGCATACTGGTCCAAATCCCCATCGAACACGCTGCCGTCCTTGGTGCAGACCACGTCCACCCCGTGCTCGTCGCCCAATTCGACCAGGATCCGTTCCGAATGGCTGAGCTGGCCTTCGGGACGGCGGACTACCGAGTGCTCGAAACCGGCACTGCGGGTGAAGTACAAGACCTTGGGCCGTTGAGTTGCGGCGGCGCCCAACCAACGCAAGGGCAAAGCGGCGCCGGCCAAGGTCAAACCGGTGGCTTTCAGCATATCGCGGCGTTTCATCATTCGTCGTCTCCCGAATCTAAGAGTTGCCATCAACTGTCACAACGAAACCATTTTCCCCAGCATAATCCAGCAGACGGCCGGCGACAAGCAGCGCCGGTTCTCCCCGCGCTGTGGCCGGTCTCTGACCGAGCCACCCGGCGGACCGAAGGTCTCCCATATCGGTGGAGACCTTCGGTCGGCGGTTTCGTCGGGGTCAGAGACCCGCGCCGAGCAGTGCGAGCAGTGCGACCGTAATACCTTGGCAGATGCTTAGCACGTTCCGAGCTGGAGCCGTAGGTCAATCGTTCACGGCGACCTGCTCATCCCGGGGGCTTCGAAAAGTTCTTCATGGCCCCGCGTGGAAGGGGACTCGCTTTACCGATACCAAGTTGCCGGTGTTCTTTCTACCGCCAGAACGGTAAAATCTGTAGAGGCAACTCGCTCGCCGGGGACGGGGCGTTGGCGTGCACGGGATACGACAACGGGCAGGGTTTCCGGAAAATACAAGTAAGAAATGAGGTGTCCGCGATGAAACCGAACAGGAAGGCGTGGGAGAAGAGCCGAGCTGGGTCCGCTGGAGCGGTGTTGGTTGTCGGCGCGGCAACAGCCATCGTGCTGGTTCTCGCGGCTTGGGTGATCTTGCAAGGCGACCTGTTGAGAGCCACGGAACCATCCGATTCGGGTACCCAAAACGATGGGGAACTGCTGCGGATGGAAGTCGCCACAGTCGGGCTGGACATGATGACCCGCTCGCCGATCGTGCTGCTGCGCGAGCCCAATGACGGCAGGACCTTGCCGGTTTGGATCGGGATTCTGGAAGCTCAGGGCATCATGCGCTCGCTGCAGGGCGTCGAAATGCCACGACCGATGACTCATGACCTGATGGCCAACCTGCTGAAGGAAATGGGAGGCGAGTTGGTGCAGGTGAACATCGATGACTTGCGGGATTCGACCTATTACGGCAAACTGCTGCTGCGGGTGGGCGACGAGGAGGAGTTGCGGATCCTGGACACCCGTCCGTCGGATGGGATGGCTTTGGCTCTGCGGACCGGTGCGCCGATTCATGTGGCCAACCAGATCATCGAAGAGGCCCCGGATATCCTGTTTGTGCCCTTGGACGAAGGCGAGCAGGTGGTATCGACGTTGGGAGTCACGGTCATCCGGCCCACCCCCGACCATTTCGCCCAGTTCGATTTACCGGATCGTGAAGGGGTTCTGGTGGTGGAGGTGGCGGGTGAGGCCCGCCGTCGCGGACTCGAACGCGGTGATCTGATCATTCAAGCCGGTGACCAGCCGGTGAAAGCTCCGATGGAGTTCTTCGAGGCGGTCCAGGCCGTCGAGCCGGGCGGCGAGATCCGTTTGCGTTACCTGCGGGGCGAAACGGAAAAGGAGATCGAGTTGCCCGTGGAAGCTACCCCGCCGCCAAGAGAACCGGGTCGGGACGTGGTCTGAACCCCAAGGTGCACCCAACATCAGCCCCGGAAAAATGCGGCTTTCCCTTCGTAGGTTGGACGTTCATGCCCCACGATTATATTGGTTGATTCGCAAGATCAGGGATGCGTCCGTTGGGCAGCCATACCCAACCTACGGAGAGCATGCCGAGCGAGCGCGATCCAAGTGGGCCATCAACAACGCGATGTCTGCTGGCGTGATGCCGCTGATGCGACCCGCTTGGGCCAGACTCAGCGGCCGAATCCGGGCCAGTTTCTCCCGGGCCTCGTTCCGCATGTGTTTCAACCGGGTGTAGTCGAAATCGGCCGGGATGGCTTTCGCCGACAACCGCTGCTGGCGATCGATCTGCTGGCTCTGCCGCGCGATGTAGCCTTCATAACGCACGTCGTAGACCACTTGGTCCACCACGGAGCGGTCAAACCGTTTCAGTTCGGGCGCCCATTCGGCCAGCCTCTGCCACTCGGTATCCGGGCGTCGCAGCAGGTCGACCAGGCTTCGCCCTTCGTGGCGGCCGCGGTCCAGAAGGTCCCGCGCTTGCTGGATCGCCGTTTGTTTGGCCTGGAGCCGAGCCCAGCGGTTCGCGTCGATCAATCCGATCCGGTGGGCAAGTGGAGTCAGGCGGCGATCGGCATTGTCCTGGCGCAGCAGCAGGCGGTATTCGGCGCGGCTGGTGAACATCCGGTAAGGTTCGTCCACGCCGCAGGTGACCAGATCATCGATCATCACGCCGATATACGCTTGTTCGCGTCCCAGGATCAGGGGCGGGGCCCCGCCCAGTTTCAGAGCCGCATTGGCCCCTGCGATCAGGCCTTGCGCAGCCGCCTCTTCGTAACCGGTGGTCCCGTTGATCTGGCCGGCCAGATACAATCCGCTCACGCCTTTGCTTTCCAGGGTCGCCCACAACTGGTCGGGCGGGCAGTAATCGTACTCCACCGCATACCCGTAACGCATCACGCCAGCCCGCTCCAGCCCGGCGATTCTCTGGAACATCTGGTCCTGGACGTCCCGGGGCAGGCTGGTGGAAATCCCGTTGACATAGACCTCGTGTGTCCGCCGCCCCTCGGGTTCCAAGAACAACTGGTGCTGCGACTTCTCCGCGAATCGGACCACTTTGTCTTCGATCGAGGGGCAATAACGCGGCCCGCTGCTGCGGATCTGACCGCTGTACATGGGCGCCCGATGCAGGTTGTCACGAATCAGTTGATGCACCGCGGGGTTGGTATAGGTCAGCCAGCAGGGGATCTGCGGGAGGGACAGCGTGTCGGTGAGGAAGGAGAAGGGTTGCGGGCATTCATCTCCCGGCTGCAATTCCAGGGCGGCGTAGTCGATCGTCCGCCCGTTCAACCGAGCGGGCGTGCCGGTCTTGAAGCGTGCGAGGCGAAAACCCAGACGAACGAGGGACTTGCTAACGCTCCCCACGGTGCCTTCGCCAGCGCGCCCGCCCGGCGTCTGAGCCTCGCCCGTATGCATCATCGCTTGCAGGAACGTGCCGGTCGACAGGATCACGGCTGGGGCTCGGTACACCGCATCGCCCTGCACCGTGACCCCCGCGATGCGGTAGCGGCCAGGCGGGCCGTCGACCTGGAGATCCTCGACAACCTCCTGCCGCAGGTCCAGTCCCGGTTGGCTTTCCACGGCACATTTGACCTCGATCTGATAAGCCCGCTTGTCGGCCTGGGCCCGAGGGCTGTGCATGGCGGGTCCCTTGCGGCGGTTGAGCAGACGGAACTGGATTCCCGTCGCGTCGATGGCCCGGCCCATTGCCCCGCCCAGCGCGTCGACTTCGCGCACCATCTGACCCTTGGCTACCCCGCCAATCGCCGGATTGCAACTCATCTGCGCGACCGTGTCCGGATTGACGGTCAGCAGGGCCACACGGGCGCCCAGGCGAGCAGCGGCCAACGCGGCCTCGGTGCCGGCATGCCCCGCACCGACCACCACCACGTCGTAGTCATAGTTCCGCACCGCCATGCCAGCTCAACCCACCAGCTAGGCCTTGGCCTTGGTCCGCGCCTCTCGCAAACCACGGCTCAGAATGTCCCGCAACATGGGCGAGTAGTCCTCGTACTTGACCCTGTCCGGAGCCCCGTTGGCAAATTGGAAAATCGCATCCCGCGGCTTCTTGCCCAAAGCAATCAGCATCGAACTGACCGTACCCCGATCCCGGCCACGCAGGATCATCGACGGCCGATCGGGGGGACCGGGAGCCCGGGCGAACACCTTGCTGGCCACCGCCAGGAACTTGACCGGTGAATCCAACCGCTGCAGCGTCAACAGGCGCGCCGCCAATTGAACGCGCACGTCGCGGGGATCGTTCACATCCCCGTTGGCCACAATGCTCAACCCCTCTTCCAATTCGACCGTGTTCAGTTCATCCCCTCCATGCACAGCCCAAGCACTCTGCGCGTCCGCGATGATGTAATTCACCCCGTCATATTTGCCCGTCGACAACTCGTCCATCGCCTGATCAACCGCCCGGCGGGCAGAACTGCACCGTAATAAATCCCGGCACAGAACCCCCCGCGAACGAGGGGCCAACGGCGGCAATAGCTTGGAACGATTGCAGCAGGCCACCAGCATGCCATTCTGGTTGACCCCCAACCAGGTACCACCCGCTTGCTGATCAATGCCACAGAGAACGCGGGGCTTTCCCGACTGGATCGAAGGCAGCAGCGAAGGCCGATCGTAAAACTCTTCGCGGTTCGCGGCCACAAGGATCGGAGAATCCGGTACCAATTGATACTGCAAGGCAAGAATACACATGTTCTCTGAGCCGTCATCTTTCTAGGGGACGTACTACTTCCGGTTGTATCCTCGATTCGAGACTTTCCGAAAGGGGGGAACCCTCTCCAGCGAAAGCCTCCAACCCTTTGCCGGATACGCTCATGGTTCAAACCATTTTCTGTTTGAAAAACCAACGATTCCGTCAATGTATGCTGAAAAACCCTGTTTGGATACTCTATTTCAGGGGGTATGGATCAGATTTCTTGCGGAGGACTGGCGTTTTTTTCAACGACTGCCGACTTGCCATAAAAGCAAAAAACGCTTACCTTGCCTACGTTTTCAGACACCTGACCTTATGCTGTCGACAAGCCACCTCGTCGCCGGCACCGTGTTCATGATGGCGACGATGAGTTTCCCGCCTTCCATACCCCCAATCCGTGTAGCGATCGTTGGCGCCGGTGCGATCAGCGAGTTCCAGCATGTGCCCGGTTTACAGCTGGACCCGCGGGCCGAACTGGTGGCCGTGTGTGATGTGGACCCCCAACGCGCCGATTTGCTTCTCTCGAAATGGGGGGCAAGATGGATGACGACGGACTTTCACGAGGTATGCCATTCGTCCGACGTCGACGCCCTGATCATCGCTACCCCCAATGATACGCATGCACCGATCACGATCGCCGCAGTTCAACAGGGAAAACACGTGCTGTGCGAAAAGCCGTTAGGTCGCACGGCGGCCGAGGTCCGTTCGATGGTTCAGGCTGCCCACCGAGCGGGGGTGGTCCATATGACCGGCTTCACTTACCGGTTTGCCCCCGCCATGCGTTACTTGCGACATCTGCTGACAACCGGGGCGTTGGGCCAGCCACGCCACTTCCGCAGCCAACGCTTCCTGGATCTGCCAGAAACCAGCTGGGGTTGGCGACAGGTCCGGGACCGTGCCGGAGCCGGCAATCTGTTCGATATGACCATTCACCGCATCGACTTGGCCCTCGACCTGCTCGGCCCACTGACCGAAGTTTGTGGCGATGTGCGCCAGTTTGCCCGGCGAACCCTCCGGGAAGATGGCAGTCCGTGCCCCGCCTCGGAAGTGGATGATTGGTCGGCAATAATCGGCCATTTCGAAAGTGGAGCCGTGGGCGTGTGGGAAGGAACGACGTTGGCCAAAGGGCATCATCATGGCGGGTTCGGTCACGAATGGGCCGAAATCAACGGATCGGAAGCGTCGGCCGTCTACCGCTTGCACCAACCGAATCAATTGTGGCGGGGGTCCCCCACCCGCGATCTGACCCCCGAAGAGGTACCGGCGGAATTTCTAACGCCGGCAGGCAGTCCACGTGACCCAAAGGAAGGGGTTCCGGCCGTGGTTTTCCGCTACGACGTGGTATGGGAGTTCATTTCCGCGATCCTGGAACCACGCTCCGCGGTGCCCGACTTCTGCGACGGACTCGCGGCGCAATTGGTCGCCGATGCGGTCCTTCAATCCCACCGGGATCGCAGGTGGGTGACGATTCCCACCGAAACCCGTCCCTGACCCGCCAAGCCGACGGAAACTTGCTCAAACGAATCAACCCGGAATCAACCGATACGAGGGAAAAATCAATATGGCTTCCACGATTCTCGGGCGCGAACCAACGTGGGACTCCCGCGACAGAAACCGCTCGGCCAGCCGACGTCCGGCAGACGAACCTCAGGCCTTATCTGGACGCAGTCGACTCGGGACCCTGATGGGGGTCCGGATACTCGCCACCGGCGCCTATGCGCCGTCCCTAACCGTTACCAATGCCGATCTGGCCGCCCTGGGATACGATGAACAATGGATTGTGCAGCGAACCGGTATTCACCAGCGGCGGGTCGCCCCACCAGAACAGGCGACCAGTGACGTGGCTTACAAGGCGGCTCGGCGGTGTCTGAAGGCGGCCGGCGCCGCGCCGCGGGATGTGGATCTGATCTTGGTCGCCACCATGACACCCGATTCCCCGATGCCGACAACCGCCTGCCTGCTGCAACAACGACTCGGCTGCATCGCACCCGCGCTGGAATTGAATGCCGCATGTTCGGGGTTTATGTATGCCTTGATCACCGGGGCGCAATTCATCAAAGCGGGAACCAGCCGATGCGTGCTGGTGGTGGGTGCGGATTTGATGTCACGGGCGGTGAATCCGAGCGACACGCACGTGTATCCGCTGTTCGGCGATGGGGGCGGCGCCGTGTTGCTGGGCCCGGGCTCGGACCAGCAGGGCCTGCTGGCCTACACCCTGGGGGCCGAAGGCGATCATGCGGGGGCGCTCACGCAACCGGCTGGCGGGACCCGCGAACCGCTGACCCTCGAACGACTCCAGGCCGGGCGGCACCTGATCCATATGGAAGGCCGCCAAGTCTTCAAGTGGGCCGTGCGCGTGCTGATCGATTCGACCCGCGACGTCCTGACTCACGCAGGATTGGAAACCGATGACCTCGACCTGGCGATCTTGCACCAGGCGAATTTCCGCATCATCGACGCGGCCACCGAGGATCTGGGGATCCCCCGGAGCAAAGTGCCGATCAATTTGGATCGGTACGGAAATACCTCGGCCGCCAGTATGCCGCTGGTGTTGGACGAGGTCTGCCGGGCCGATCGGGTTCGTCAGGGCGACCGCTTGTTGCTAAGCGGATTTGGCGGCGGTTTTTCATGGGGCTCGGCCGTGTTCCGCTGGTAGGTTCGGCGGCCGCGCTGCCGCGATCCGCCGTTGCGAAAGGACCTTTTTTGCGAATCGGAGAACGTTTCATGACGGTTGAACGAAAGCGAGTATTGGGTGCGTTGTGCTGGCTGCTGGTCCTGCAGGGGGTTGTCGGATTCAGTCCGCGTGAGCTGGGTGCCGACGAATCGGAGGCGTCGCCCGCAGATCCGAATACGTTGAGCGAAGAAGAGCGGGCGTTGGGCTTTGAGTTATTGTTCGATGGCCAGACGGACCACGGCTGGCGGCACAATGGCAACTGGGTGGTTCAGGACGGCACGCTCTACCGCCGCGAGCGGGGTGGCGATGTGACCTATACGGTGGGCCCCGTCCCCGACGATTTCGAACTGCGTTTCGAATGGAAGGTCGTCAAGGGCTGCAACAGCGGCGTGTACTATCGGCCGGGGCAGTACGAGTATCAGATTCTGGACGATGCCCACAGCCCCTACGGCCAGAATCCCCGGCAGAGTGCCGCTTCGTTGTTCTTCTGCATGGCCCCCTCGCACGATGCCACCCGGCCCTACGGGGAGTGGAACGAGGGGCGGATCGTTGCCAAGGGCACGGTGATCCAGCACTGGCTGAACGGCGACAAAGTGATTGATTTCGATTACACCGACCCCCGCTGGGAAGAGGAAGTCGAGTTGCTGCGGATTCGCGGCGCGGATCTGGCCGCTCGCGGGGCCTACCTGCGCCTCCAAGACCACGGAGCCGACGTCTGGTTTCGCAGCCTGCGCTGGCGGGAGATCCCCGAAGACGAGCAACTGGAACG
>SLEY01000529.1 GCA_007124535.1 Planctomycetaceae bacterium | reverse complement strand
CCGTCGCCGTTGACGTCCAGATAGCCCAAGTGTTCATTCTCCGCGGTGCGCGGTGGCAAGGGACCACTGCCGGATTCATTGATCTTGTTCAAAATCAGCAGCACGTCCAACGGGGACACAATCCCGTCATTGTTGACATCATACCGATTATGGGGATTCTGCCAGGTGGCGATGGTCACGGTCGCGCTGACCGGGGTCCCCCAACCGCCGTCACTGTCCTGAGCCACGGCGAACACCGTGTGATCCCCTGCGGGCCAGTCCGCGGTGGTCCCGCTCCAACTCCAGCCATCGGCCCCGTTCTGGTCCACCCCCAGTCGCTGGTCCGCCTCGAAACGGTCGGGTGGTACCGGAGCCGCGTCGCGTACGACCAGATCATAGGGGCCGACCTGCCCGTCCCAGCTGACGACCTCCAGATAGTAATCGCCCGGCTCGAGGTTCTGGAGCCCGATCCGGGCGCGCCCCGTACCCCAGCTGCCGGCAAGGCGGACCCATTGATCGGTCTGATCGACGATCGACAAATCGAAATTCGCTCGTTCCTCGTGAAAGAGGACCTCGAACTCGTACGCCGCATCGCCCGGCGGGACTTCGAAGTGAAACAGATCAAGATCGTGGTGATCATGAAGCGTCAAAGCGGTCCAGGAACTGGGTCCTGAGAGCGTGCCCAGAGAATGCGCGTCCGGCAGGCTGTCGTTCGGTTCGAAAGGATCGGGGGAAACCGGCTCCGCCGCCACGATGGCGAAATCATAGTGGTCGATCCACTCGTCCGTCGGGAACACGCTGGCGTAGTAAACGCCCGGCTCCAGGCCTTGCAGCCCCAACTGCGCCTGTCCACCCGCCCAGCTGCGTGACACCCGAATCGGTGCTTCTTCTTCATCAAACAGGGTGATGTCGAAATCGGCCCGCTCGTAATCGAAACGGACCTCAATGGCATAAGCATCCTGTTGGGGCAGGATTTCGAAGCGAAACACATCTTCATCGTACGCATCGTGGATCGTCAAATCAGGCAGACTCTTGGGGCCGCTGATCGAACCCAACGAATGGGCGGTTGCGAATGTGTCATTTGGTTCCAACCGGTCCGGCTCCAGCGGTTCCGCGGCACGTAGCGACAGACTATAGCTGGCGATCGGGCTCATGCTGGAAAGCACCAGATAATGGACGCCCGGCTCCAGCCCCTGCAGAGAGATCCGCACCTCGCCGGTAGTCCAGCTCCACGCTTCACGGCTCCGCGACGCGCCTTCGGGAAAGATACTGGCCGACAGGAACAGGAAGCCCGGCGGCGGGTTGTTCACCCGCATCTGGAAATCGAAAGCATCTTGATCAGGCTGGATTTCAAAGCGGAAATAATCGGCTTCGAACCGCTCGTGCAGCGTCAAACCGTTCCAAGTCCGGGGATGGGTCAGGGTTCCCAAATCATGAGCGCTGGCGAAATCCGTGTTCGGCTCGAAACGATCCGGGGCGATCGACGACGTCGAGACGATCGCCATGTCATAAGCCCCCACGTTTCCCAGACTGGAGACCACAAGATGGTAAGTGCCTGGCGGCAAACCTCTCAGGTCCAGTTGCGAGCGATCGGTCAGCGAATAAGCGGTTTCCACATATTCGCCCACCGCGTCGTACAGGTCGACTTGGAAATCACCGGCCGGTTGGTCGAATTGAAACTCGAAGCGGTAGGTATCTTCCGCCGGCAGGATCTCGAAGCGGAAGTGGTCCTCGTCCTCCGCATCGTGAATCGTCAAACCGTCCCATTGTTGTGGGGAGGTAATGGCCCCGATCTCGACGGCATGATCAAAACTGTCATTCCCCAGACTCCACTGGCCCTCCCCACCCAGATCGCGGTAGAAGGCAACCCTCGCAGCCGAACTGTCGACCCCTTTGGCGGTCAGCTGCAACACGCCGGACGAGGTGACAACGGGCGGATCCGCCTCCAGACTCTGGATGCGGGGGCCTGCCGAAAGTGCCCCAGCCATCTGTCCCCCTTGCGAGGCAACTTCCACGCCCGGCAACTCGGCTTCCAGCCGAGAATCGGTGGGATCGGCAAATCCGAGATCGGGCGTTGCGTTGGTGGACAGCATCCACCGCGACTCAAGTCGCTCGCACTGCAACCGCCGAACTCGCGGAAGCGGTCTCTGACGGCTGGGACGGCAACGACGGTTGGTCATTTGAGGCACCCCTTTGAGAGGCGAGTGACTTAGCCAGCTGAGGTGGTTATTGAACACAGGTTGACGTCGCGGATCTCGGCACATTATACGCGGTGGTTCAAGCGGCGCCGCCAGCGATGCATTCCTTTAACGATCATCGAGCCGCTGGCTATCGCGTATCCACTGGCCTTCAGGAAAAACAGGATCCCCCGCCGGTGGCTTCGAAGGCGTGGCGGTAATGTTGTATTTGGGGCGTCTGCCGTTCGGCGGACCAAGTGATCGCCACCACATCGAAGCGGACCGAATGCTCCAGCAGACCATGTTGCTTGAGGTAGACCAAGGCCAAGCGGGTCAAGCGACGTTGCTTGGCTTCATCGACGGCATCGGCTGGATGACCTTTTTCGTGGGAGCGTCGGGTTTTGACTTCGACAAAGACGATCGTTGTGCCATCGAGGGCGATCACGTCGATTTCGCCCCATCGCTGCCGATCGGAGCGGGCGAGGATCCGATAGCCTTGTTTTTTGAGAAAACGGGCAGCGAACGATTCTCCCCGCTGGCCCAAGGAGGGGTTGCGCCGCCAGGACGCGAACCAGCGGTCAAGTCGATCGCGAAGTCCCATACCGGGAACCCTCGGGCGGAAAGCAGTGTGGTTTTTCCCACTTGGCCCACTCGCCCCGCTCGCCAGTTGCGGATCGGGATGGCCGCGGCGCCCCCACCGCGCCGATCCCGAACCAAGCCGACGATCGTTTCGGGCACGTCAATGGAGCTAAGCCGAATTGGTTTTTTTGTTTGCGGCCGGGGCCTTGGTACGCCGTTCCTTCAAGCGGACGGCTTTGCCGACACGATCGCGGAGGAAGTACAGTTTCGCGCGGCGAACGACGCCCGAGCGTTTGACTTCGATCTTGCCGATTCGCGGCGAGTGCAAGGGGAACTTCCGCTCGACCCCCTGACCGGCCACGATCCGGCGGACGGTGAACATTTCGCGCGTGCCACTGCCGCTCCGAGCGATCACCACCCCGGAAAAGACCTGGATCCGCTCCTTGTTTCCTTCCAGGATCTTGGTGTGGACGTCGACCGTATCGCCGATTTCGAACCAAGGCGTCTCGTCCTTCAGACTGGTTTGTTCGACGGTATTTAAAAGCTGCTGTTTGTTCATGGGAGTTCCTTTCTGGGAGCGGCGTCGGGCGGGCTGGCCGCGGGGTCCAGCAAATCGGCGCGCCGCTGTTGGGTTTTTTGATAACTCTGTTCTTGTCTCCAGCGAGCGATCGCCTGATGGTCTCCGCTCAACAGGATCTCGGGCACGGCGTGGCCGCGATACTCGCGGGGGCGAGTGTACTGAGCGAACTCCAACCAGCGATTGCCGCCCGAGAACGAATCCTCGCGAGAGCTACCGGCATGGCCCAAGACGCCCGGGATCAAGCGAATGACCGCGTCGATCACGACCATGGCCCCCACCTCGCCTCCGTTCAGTACATAATCACCGATGGAGATTTCGTCAGGTTGCAGGATATCGATCACCCGCTGATCGAACCCTTCGTATCTTCCGCACAGCAGGATCAACTGCGGCACGCTTGCCAATTCTTCGACCACGCCTTGAGTCAGTCGGCGTCCTTGGGGCGTCAGCAGCACCAAGCGGGCGGCCTGCCCCCCCTGCTGGCGAATCGCCTCGACCGACTCGACAACCGGTTCCACTCGCAGCACCATCCCCGGCCCGCCGCCGAACGGGCGGTCATCGACCTTGTGATGCTTGTCGCGCGACCACTGGCGGATGTCATGGACCCGGACGTCGACCAAGCCGCGCGTTCTGGCCTTGTTCAGCAGGCTCTGCTCCAGGTAGCCCGGAAACATGCCGGGAAACAGGGTCAGCAAATCGACGCGCATGCCTTAGGAACTGCTTTCCGCCGCCTCCGGTGCAGCCGCCTCGCTGTTTTCCACCGTTTCGGCGGGCGAATCGCTGGGCGGCGATTCGCCACTTGCCGCCTCACTCGCCGGAGCCTCTTCCTCAGGCGTTTCCGCTGCCGCGGGCTCCGCAGGCTCGGGGGAAGGGGTGGGGACTCGCACGGGGGGCGGCGCCTGGGGCTTCCGCATCGCCAGCCGCTGGAGCGCCGACTCCTGCTGCTCCCGATGCGTTCCGTCCGTGCCGTACTTCTTGATCAACACAGCCACCTTTTCGGTGGGCTGAGCCCCGACGCCCAACCAATAATCGATGCGATCCGCCTTCAGGATGGCCCGCGCATCGGTCTCCGGGACGATCGGATCGTAAATACCCAACTCTTCGATAACCCGCCCGTCGCGGGGTGCGCGCGAATCCATGGCACAAATGCGAAAGAACGGACGATGCCGCCGTCCCATGCGTTTCAACCGAATACGAACTGCCACTGACAACTCCTCATTTGTGGGATCAAGTCGTGTGGGGAATCCCCACGAAGTCGTGTGGGGAAACCCCACGCTCGCCTGGCAATCGCTTAAAAGCTCCTTGCCTACTTTGCTTTGCGTTTCTTCCGCCGAAGTTCGCGCTGCCGCTGCTTCTTCAATGCCGCGCGTTCTTTGGCGGTCAAACGTTTTCCGGTGCCCTTTTTGGTCCGCGGGCCCCGGCCCCCCGGATCCAGCATGCCCGATTGCTGCAACTTCTGCAGGGCACTCATCCGCTCGGCCATGCCTTTGCCTGCCATGCTCTGCATCAGCGGAGCCATGGTTTCGTACTGCTTGACCAACTGATTGACGTCCTGCGGCTGGACGCCCGCTCCGCGGGCAATCCGGTTTCTCCGACTGGGATCGATGATCTTCGGACTGCGTCGCTCGGCGGGGGTCATCGAGTCGATAATGCCGACGGTCTGGCGGATCCCGCCCTCCGTATCCTCGCCCTGCAGCATCTTCTGCAACTCGCCCATGCCGGGCATCAGCCCCATCATTTTCTGCATCAGGCCGGGCTTGGCCATCTTTTCCAGCTGGTCGCGAAAGTCGTCCAGCGTGAACTCGCCAGCCCGCATTTTCTCCTGCAGCTTGGCCTGCTCCTCGGCGTCCACCACCTGCTGGACCTGGTCCGCCAAGGCCACCATATCGCCCAAGCCCAGAATTCGCCCGGCCATGCCCTCCGGACGAAATGGTTCGAGCGACTCCAAATGCTCGCCCGTACCGAGGAACTTGATGGGAACGCCCGTGACGTGTTTGACCGACAGCAGGGCCCCGCCCCGCGTGTCGCCATCCAGCTTGGTCATGATCACGCCGTCCAACTCCAGAGCATCGTTGAACGACTTGGCACTGTTGACCGCATCCTGGCCGGTCATGCCATCGACGACCAGATAGACCTGATCCGGTTGAACCCGGGCGTCAATCCGCCGCAGTTGGTCCATTAACTCCTTGTCGATGGCCAGCCGCCCGGCGGTATCCAGCAGTACCGCTTGCAGACCCTCGTCCCGGGCCCTCTGGACCGCGTTCTGGCAGACTCGCACCGGGTCCTGGGCCCCTTTCTCCGAGTGAACAGGCACCCCCAGTTGATCGCCAATCACATGCAATTGCTCAATCGCCGCCGGACGCTGCAGGTCGGCAGCGACCATTAACGGGCGAACCTGGTTCTGGAGCAGCAGCCGGGCCAGTTTCCCGCACGTCGTCGTCTTCCCCGAACCTTGCAACCCGCACAGCATCAGGACACTCGTGTCCTTTCGCAGGTGCATCGACGGATCGACCGGGCCGAGCAGCCGGATCAGTTCTTTGTGGACAATGCTGACCAACTGCTGGCTGGGATTCAGGGCCAGCAGGACCTTTTCGCCCAAGGCCTGCTCGCCCACCTGGTCCATAAAGTCCTTGACTACCGAGTAGCTGACATCGGCTTCCAGCAGGGACTGCTCGATGATCTGCAGGCCATCGCGCATGTTGGCCTCGGTCAGTTTGCCCTTGCCACGCAGGCTCTTAAAGGCTGACTTCAGGCCGTCTTGCAGGTTTTCGAACATAACGAGCTAACCGGAGGCTTCCGCGGTAATCGCTGCCGGCCGACCCCGCGCGGGACCCGCCGGACCAAGGGCGAAAAAAACCAAACGCCTAGTTTATCCCAAAGACGGCCCATTTGTAAATGGCCAACCTGCCCCGCAAACCGATCCGCGCCGGACACTTGCGTGCCTCGGAGCCCGGTCCCCTTGCCAGCACATGCAGAAAAAAATGTGGGTTCGCTGGAAATTTGGACCGATAACAACGGATGTCGCGGTTAAACCCACCTTGGATCCGTTTGCGGGTCAAACCGAGGCGCCGATTGGACAGTTTCGCCCGACAGGGGCCGCATAACCGCCCTGTTTGACTAAACGAGACACGAAGGAAGTGCTGTGAAACGCGCCACCCTTTTCGCTCTTCTGTTGCTGGTCCCCTCCGCCCCTGCCGCCGCGCAGAACTGGGCCCGCCAAATGTTCGCCACCACCAGTCACGATTTCGGGACCGTGGCCCGCGGCTCCAAACAGGAATTCGCCTTCGAATTGGAAAATGTTTACCGCCAACCGGTGCGTATCGCCTCGGTCCGCTCGTCGTGTGGCTGCGCGACGGTCCAGGTGCGTAACGACCGTGTTGAGGGGTCGGAAAAAACCGCGGTGGTGGTAACCTACAATACGCGCTCGTTCCTGGGTAAACAAAACTCCACTATTACGGTGGTCTTCGATCGGCCTCGTCGTGCCGAGGTCCAGTTGCAAGTCACCGGATTCATTCGGAGCGATGTGGTCTTTCAACCGGGAGCCGCGAGTTTCGGCACGGTGAACGTGGGATCCGGAGCCGAAACGCGGATCGATATCGCCTACGCCGGACGCAACGATTGGGAAATCGTGGACGTCCGCAGCGCGAACCAGCACCTGGAAGTGGAATTGGAAGAAACCCAACGGGACTCCGGACGAGTCAGCTACGCCATGCTGGTCCGTCTAAAACCCTCCATTCCGGCAGGCTACGTGCGCGACCAGTTGTACATCATCACCAACGACGACCGCGGAGGACGGGTGCCGTTGCCCATCGAAGGGCATGTGCAATCGCCTCTGACGATCAGTCCAGCGTCATTATTTCTGGGGGTACTAACGCCAGGTCAGACCGTGCAAAAGAACTTGGTGGTCCGGGGCAATCAACCGTTTCGCATCCTCGCCGTGCATGCCGAAGACCGGCGGTTCGCCTTCGATGACCCCCCCAGTGAGAGCAAGGCGATGCACTTCATTCCGGTGCGTTTCACCGCGTCGGGAGAGGACAGCCGGTTGGCCGAGCGGATTGAGATCGAGACGGATTTGGGCGACGGCCTGATCGCGCACTGCATGGCGACCGCCACGTTCAAGCGCTAGTGCCGCCAATCACAATGGACGTTACCTAATCGCTCCGCAGGTTGGGCATTGCTGGCCTTGGTGGGTGATCCATTGGGATTTGCGGCACTATGGTTCCCCACGGGTGTCATCGCCGTCGCCATCGTGCTCGGCGGGCGGGGCCAGCTGGCGGGCCGCGAGATCCCCCCACTGCGAACTCAATAGTTCGTGCAAACTGAGCCGCAATTCGTCCCGGCGCCGATCGATCTGCCGCTGCATGCGATCCGTCAGCCGTTGCCGGCGGCCGGCAAGTCGCTCCTCCAGCATCCCGCGTGCCGCCCGACCTAACTCGCGCACCACCGGACCGCCCACATTCCCGATCCGATGCAACCGGAAATCGACCAGCTGCAGGTCCGCTGCCACAATCCGGGGGTCCAGCAGCACGTCGGGCGGCAAACGGCTGGGGTCCAGCCGCAGGGCCAAACTGCAATCGACCTCCAACCGAATCGTCGCCGTCGCCAAAGCACGTAAACCCAGCAACTGGACACCATACTGCCATTCGGCCAGCCGAGCGTGGACCCGGGCTGCCGCGTCCACCCGGGCTTGGAAACCGACACGCCCCTCGGGCAACTCGCGAAGATCAAACAACTCCACCTGAAAGTGCTGCTCGGGGTCAATCAGGGTCACTTGGTATCGTTTCCAGGTACCATGATTGACGGTCTTCCACCGCCTGCGCGTGCTCAGACCGTCCGCTTCCCATCGCATCCGCACCCCGTTCCAAATCTGGCGAGTCGCGCCCCAATTGTCTTCATGCACGAAATCGTCGGGGAGATTCTCCAGAATGATTTGGGTCACCATCCGGTTCAGCCCCTCCGTACGCCGGATGTCTACCGCCGTTGGCCCAGACGTCTCGATGTCGGCGGCGCCCT
>SLEY01000211.1 GCA_007124535.1 Planctomycetaceae bacterium | reverse complement strand
GCGGTTGGGGGCCACGGATGGGGATCGTGCTGATGGTGGACGGTTTCAGCTTGCTGTTCGCCCTGCTGTCCGCCGTGGGGATCTGGCTGGTCAGTCTGTACTCGTTGGACTACGTGGAAGCCGGCGAGTACCGCTACTTCGTCTTGTTGTTCATCGTCTCGGCCGGCGTGACCGGGATGCTGCTGACCGGCGACCTGTTCAATCTGTATGTATTTTTCGAGCTGGCGTCGATGGCCAGTTTCCCGCTGATCGCCTATGCACGCACCCCCGGTTCGGTGGAGGCGGCGTTTCGCTACATGGTGTACTCGACGATCGCCGCCACGTTCATCCTGCTGGCCATCGGTTTGACGTACGGCGCCACCGGCAGCCTGAATCTGGAGCAAGCGGCGGAGGGGCTGCGGGCCGCCGATCCGTTGATTCGCCGTGTCGTTCTGGGACTGCTGGTGGTCGGTTTTGCGATCAAGATGGCCCTGTTCCCGTTTCACGCTTGGCTGCCCGAGGCGTACACTCAGGCGCCGGCGCCGATCACGGCTCTGCTGTCGGGGGTTCTTTCGAAGACGGGTGTGTATGCCTTGGTTCGCCTGCTGCTGGTTTTCGGCCAGGGGATGGACCTGATTCGCTTGGAGATGGTCCTGTTGAATTTGGGCGCGATCACGGTCGTCGCCGGGCACTGGCTGGCGATGGGGCAAGCCAATTTCAAACGCGCGCTGGCCTATTCCAGCATTGCGCATCTGGGGATCATCGCGATGGGCTTGGGCGTGGGTACGGTGGCGGGGCTGGCCGGAATGCTTTCCCATACGATCAATCACATGCTCATGAAATCGGCGGTTTTTTTCGCCATCGGCCGACTGGGGTTCGGCAGGGGGCATGACACTGTCCACATGAAGGGGACCGCGCGGCGTGCCCCGCTGGCCACGCTGGCCTTTATCGCCAGTGCCCTGTCCCTGATCGGTGTGCCACCCTTCGCCGGCTTTATCGGCAAATGGGAGATCACCCTGGACGTGCTTCGCCAGCAGCATTTCGTCCTCGCCTTGGCCATCCCCCTGGGAACCCTGTTATCCGCCGTGTACTTTGGGCGAATGGTCCAGACCTTGTTTTCCGAGAGCGATTCGGAAGCCGGGCAGGCCGCGGGTGGGGGCCGTTTGACCGGAGCTGTCCTGATCGCGGGGGCTGCCGGTTGCCTGATCCCGTTCCTGCTGTGGCAGCAGATGGCGCCGGTGCTGCTGCAAATCGCCACGTCAGTACGGAGTTAACTAACGGGAGACCGACGTCGTGGAAGCCTGGCTGCTGGGAATCGATCCGTTAAGTGCCGTTTTCGTGGCGGCTTTTCTGACCGTCGGGTTGCCCAGTGTGCTTTACATGGGCAGTCTCCAGCAGGACCTGCGTCAGTTGGCCATCGCCTGCGCGTTCATCGGTTCGACGCTGGGAGTCGTCCTGGCTCGGAATCTGCTCCTGTTTCTCGTCTTCTGGGAACTGACGGTGCTGTGGGCGTGTGCGATGATCCTGAGGGACCGTCCGGCCGGCGGATTAACGGTCGTGTACCGTTACTTTCTGATGCATATCGCCGCGGGAACCAGTCTGTTCTTCGGGATCAGCATCCAATTCGCCAACGACGGTTCGTTCGCGATGGGGCAAGTGGCGCCGGCTGCCCAGCCGTTCTTCTTGGCGGCATTCTTGATCAAGGCTGCGGTCATCCCCATGCATGTCTGGGTTCCGTTGACTTACCCCTTCATCCACCCGGCCTCCGCGGTCGTGCTGAGCGCCAGCGCCACCAAGCTGGGCGTCTATGGTTTTGCCCGGTTCTTGCCGGGGGTGCCGTGGCTGGCCTACGTCGGCGCAGGCATGGCCCTGTTCGGAGTCGTCATGGCTTTGCGACAGAAGACGGCCCGCCAACTTCTCTCGTATCATCTGATCAGTCAAGTGGGCTATATGGTCGCCGGTATTGGGGTGGGAACTGAGTTAGGGATCACCGGCGGGACGCTGCATATGTGGAATCATGTGATTTACAAGACCCTGCTTTTCATGGTCGCCGGAGCCGTGGTTTTCCGCACGGGCGTTGAGGCGTTATCGGGGATCGGCGGGAGGGGCCGCTGGATGCCGCTGACCTTCGTCGCCGGTGTGATGGGAGCGGCCGCCATCTCCGGTCTTCCGCCCTTGAACGGCTATGTCAGCAAGACGCTGCTGACGGCGGCGACCGAAGAACAGGCGGTGCTCCAAGGGATGCTGACGTTGGCGGGGATCGGCACCGCGTTTTCATTCAGCAAGTTCATCTGGTACCTCTTTCTGGATCGCCGCACCCAAACCGGCAAAGTCGCGACGAAGATCCGCGAAATGCCTCCTTTCGCCTGTTTGGCGATGGCAAGTCTGGCTGCCATGTGTCTTCTGCAGGGCCTCTTCTACCCGTTCTTTTACGGGTTGGCCGGACATACGATCTCAGTGGAAGTATTTGACCTGCCGAAGGTTTGGGTGGATGCGTTGCGCGTCGGGCTCGGCGTCGGATTGTATCTGGTGTTCCGCGTGGCAATGTGGAGTGCGCAGCTGGTGAAAACGCCAACGTCTCCGGCTGCCGGAACTCCGGTTGCCGGTGCGACGATCTCCGGCCAAGTTCCCGCCGATGCGAGTTTGCCTTGGGATGTCGATGTCGTGTATGCCTGGCTATCCGCGCGGGTCCTGGCCCTGTCTCAAGCCTTTGCCGCGTGCGCCCGCGATCGAACGCAGGGATACCTCCTGATGATCACGGCCGTGCTGGTGGGCCTGGTCCTGTTTCTGTGTTGGTGATCCGCCTCAACGTGTTCGGTGTTCGGGGAAGAGGGCGAGTAGGAGGACGAGGACGATTGGAGGATGCGCGCCAAAAGCGCGCAGGTTACAGCCTAAAAATCTTACAGCCTAAGAATCCCAATGCGGGAAGCGCATTGGTCTTTGGACATGACCGGCAAGTGGCTGTGCATGTTCGGGCCTTGCAAATCGGGATTGGGCTTCCACTGCGTGGACCGGACGGTCAACGTTGTCGTTTTCGTCTCGCCATGAGTGGGCCCTTCGAGCGCATTCCCCAGCCTCCGTGGCGGGTGAAACTGCCCGCTCGAATCCGGCCTTCTTGCCCTTGCCTCGTTTGGTTCCGTCAGAAAACTCCTGTCCGGGTGCTCAGCTCTGCCACACCTGCAGCAGGGCGTGCAGGAAGATGATCGTGCCGGCCAAGGCCGCCCCGCCGGAGGCGGTCAACACGGCGGCGCTGCCGATGTCCAAAGCGTGGCCCAAGTGCGGATTGTGGTTGCGGTCGACCGCCTTGGCCAGATGCTCCAGCGCCGTGTTGAACATCTCGGCCGCCAGCACGATCGTGATGCACAGGATCAGCAGGCACCAATCGATCCGATCCAAGCGGAACACCCGGGCCAGGATCAAGACCAGGGCCGCCATAGCGAAATGCACGCGAAAGCTGGATTGATCGCGGGCTCCCAGAACCCATCCGCGGAATGCGTCGGCGAATTTCTGCCGCCAACTCCGATCCGGCGAATGGTACTCGTCGCTCATCGGCTGCCTCACTCCCGGTTGCCCACCGTGATGTTCGTTTGGAATGTGCCGATCCGCCCGGCTCCGTGCGCGTCGATCTCCAGACGGAACGGGCCGGAGTGTTCGGGCAACCGGAAAGCGAAGGCCGCTCGCCCCTTCCGGTCGGTGACCAGCGCCGGTTCCCACAGCAGGACGGGTTCCGGTTCGGGGAGCGCCGCCGCCCGCCCATCCCGAGGCACGTCGGGGGCAGGCTCGGCGAGTTCGTCCCGTGCGGTGTCCCCGCGCCTTTCCGCAGGTTCCGGTCTGGCCGCCATTCTCGCCGACGGCGCGTCCCTTGACAACTCGGCCTCGAACGCCGGTTCCTCAATCGCTTCGGACGGGGGAGACGGCACGGCTCCCCGCGGTTCGGCAAGACGCCGTTCCCTGGCGCCACGCGCCGACAGGACGGCTTCGTCCTGATCCTGCAACTCTGCAACCGGCGGTTCGGCACGCCGTGGAGCCGGCGCTGGCGGAGCGGACGGGCGGGGACCGGTCGCCGGTTCCGCCGGCATCCTCTCCGGCGCGACCCGCTCCGTGGCCGAAAACTCGTCCACGGTGGGCGGCGCCGTATCGAGCTGCGCGACTTGGGGGATTTCGCCGGGTACCGTGGACCACGTCAACCGGCCGCGAGGGTCGATCTGTGCGGTTAGGGCAATCAGCCCCAAAACCAAACCGAGCGAGGCGATCGCCCCTTGAGGAACCTCGCGCCGTAGATTCCCCACCGGCCGCCACCATCGGCAGGCAAACGTTCCCGCCAGCAGCAGGAAGGCGCCGGCGAAGATCAGCATCCCGGTCCGCCGCAGCTCCGCGTGCCGGGCGGTGCGGATCGCGGCCAGCGCACGGGCCGTCCGCTGCCGGACCGCCGAGCTGTTGTCGGCCAGCCAGCGTTCGGACCGTTCCGGCAGCCGCCCGGGTTGGGCGCCCAGCAGCAAATCCAATGCTTCCACCGCTGCCGGCTCGGGCATGAACGGGTCCCGGTCGGGGTGGTCCAAGCCGACCGGGGCGGGCAAATCGCCGACCAGCCAGAAATCTTCCGCCAGTCCTCGCGCCGATCCGGCCCCGGCCGCCGATCGCGACGCAGCTACGATTCGCAAACCCAAAACGGCCTCCCGGGGACGACCGGACTCGTCCCGGATCTCCACCGTCCCACGCAGCCGACCGTCCGCAGAGGCCGAATCCATGCCGTCCACCTGGACCGCCAGATGCTGGCGCGGGGGACGATAGAATAGGCGTTCCGCCACAGGATCCGGCGGGCACGCTGACAAATCGTAGGCCGTCAAACGCATGACGCCCTCCGCCGCGTCGGCCAGGGGCAGCGTCACCGTCTGTTCCCACCCGCCGTCCCCGCGCTCGGTCCATGAATCGGAAAGCTGCCACTGGCCAACCACCCGACTGCGGCTTGTGGCCGTCAACATCAGCCGCTCATCGCCCCGCGTCGATCGGACGGTCAACGGCACGCCGTCGGAAACCACGCCGGAAGCGACAGTCCAAGTCACGGACCGGGACGGGTGGGCGGCAGGCAAACGCGGTTCCTCCTGCGCACCGGGAGGATCCGTTACCCGCAATCGATAAGGCTTCCCCGGCTCGGGCGACCATTCGAAAGTCCCCCGTCCCGCTTGCCGGGTCTGCAGACGTGCGATCTCCCCGTCCTGCTCATCCAGCACTTGCCCCTCCAGCCGAACCGGGCCGCCCTTCTCATCCACGGCCTGGAAGTACACCCGGTTCGGTACCCCCCCGACCAGTTCCCCGGATTCGGGAAAGAACGACACGCGGATCGTGCCCGCCGCCGTGGCGATACGGGAAGCCAGCGACTCCCGAACGATCGGCCTGACCGAGGAAGACGCTGTTCCGACAACGAATTCGCGGCGGGTTTCGGAAAACAAACCCTCCGGACTGCGGATGACCCATTCATAGGTCCCCTCGGCCAAGTTCTCCGGGATCCGGAAAGCACCGTGAAACACGCCCCGCTCCGTGGTACCCTCTTGCGGCCATCCCGGTACCAGCCGATCGTCCGGGTCGCGCAATTCGATCCGGACCCGCACGCCCGGCTTCCCGCGCACATCGTCCGCGCCCAACACCACGGTTCGGTAACGCACCTTCTCTCCGGGGGCCCCCTTCGCAGGTGTGGCCAGCAGATGGGTTACGAGACGAGGCGGCCGAACAGCGAACGTGTAGGAAACGGGAGGAAGATCCTCCAGCCCCACCGTTTGGACTTCCAATCGCAGGCGATCCGAGGCAACTTCCGCTGGAACCGTGATCGGCAGCCAGCCGTCCTCGTCACTGGACGCCCGCCCCTCCACTAGCAATTGGTCCGAATCGGCGACCACCCGATAGTGCACGGTTGCCGGGCGGGGCTGGCCGTCCAGTCCGCGGGTCAGTACCGCCACATCGCGGGGCGCGTTTTCGGTTATTTGTGGTGTTCCCAGCAAGTGGACCTGGACGGACGAAGCCTCCAGACGTTCCCGGGCGGTTTGATAGGTCGCGGGCCGCAAGGGGGAGTCGGGCTTCAGGTAGGACCAGCCGACGAAGGCAATCATCAGCAGGGTCGCCACGCGGAGCAGCAGCCCGCCAGGCTCATGCCTTGCCGTCTTCCGCCGCACTCGCCGCCGGAAACTGCCGATCGCCGGCCGCGGGGCCTCCTCGTCGTGACGATCTGCGCAGGTCAAACCGGAAAAATCCAGCGGAGGTTCGTTCCATCGGGCTGCTTCGGCGACGATTTCCGACTGGCGCTGAATTTCGGCATGCAGGCGCGCGGTCGTCGGATCGCGCTGGATCTGTCGCCGCAGCGCGCGTGCTTCCGGCTCCGGCAGCAGGCCGTACACGAATTCCCACATCTGTTGCTGGATTTCTTCGCGGGGTTCCATGCCGTGCCCCTTATTGCTCTGTCATATTTCGTCTAACCATTTTCGAGGGAATCAATCTCTCCCTATTAACCAATTCCAGGTTCATTCGTTCAGGATGCGGCGCAGGTGCTGCAAGGCTTGTCGCATGCGCGTCTTGGCGGTACCGGTGGGGATTCCCAGCATTTCAGCGATTTGTTCGTACGTCAGTTCTCCGTTTTGGCGGAGCAGGAAGACTTCCTTTTCCTCGACTCGCAGGGTTTGGATCGCTTCGCGAACTCGATCCAGTTGTTCGCGATTCTCCAGCCGGACCTCCACAGCCACCTCCGAACTGGCGACATCGGTATGGAACTCTGTCAAGGGCTGCCGGCGGCGTCGCCAGGCGGTTTGCCGCAGGTCCCGTGCCGTATTGATGGCGATGCGAAAGACCCATGCCTGCAGGTCTTCCACTTGGTCCAGGCGATCCCGGTGCCGCCAGCACTTGATAAAGGTTTCCTGCAAAGCGTCCCGCGCATCCTCGTGGTTGCCTACCATGTGGTATATGAGACCCATCAATTTCGGTTGCAGGCGCGCGAAACACACCTCCAGGGCCTCCCCACCGGACGAGTGTTCGACCTTCGTCGATTGGCGTGCCTCTGAGTTCACCTGGAACGCTTCCTAACCGAACAGACGAAGAAAACGCGGGTTCGGATTTCCCGCTGGTTCGTTTCTACCAAAAAACTGGAGAAAGCTGCAGCCTAATTCGGGGGCCTGACTTTCCAGCAACAAAAATGATTTAATAGAGGCATGTGGCCGGAAACTGAAAAAACAGATCAATTGCTGGTCGGTGCCCGTGACGGGAACGTTTCGGCGGTCAACCGCTTGTTGGATCGCCATCGTGCGGCCGTACACCGGATGGTGCGTATTCGTTTGGATCAGAAGATCCAGCGCCGGGTGGATGTCAGTGATGTGGTTCAGGACGTCATGGTCGAAGCGAATCGCCGCTTGCGGGAGTATTTGGAGAATCCGGTTCTGGCCTTTCATCTTTGGATTCGGCAGATTACCCAAGATCGTATCATCGACGCGCATCGGCGTCATCGTGTGTCGGCACGTCGAAGTGTGGATCGGGAGCAGATTTTGGGATCGCCGGGGGGGGATCCGGCCAGTGTGCGGTTGGGGGCCGAGTTACAGGATCCCCGTCTGACGCCGGCGGCGGCGGCCACCCAACGGGAAATGGCTCGCCGGGTGGAGCAGGCGATTGGCGAGTTGGGAGCCCAGGACGGCGAGATCATTGTGATGCGACATTACGAGCATCTTTCGAATCAGGAAGTTGCCCAGATACTGAACGTGACGGAAGCGGCGGCCAGTATGCGTTACTTGCGGGCGATCCGCCGCCTGCGCGGATTGCTGGGTGAACGTGCCGTTGCCCCGTGAATCTCCGGAAATGCCCAAGCATGCCCCACTCAGCAAACCACCCGATCGAGGAGAATGAAGAGCGATTGGCGCTCTTGCTGGCCCAACTGACCGATGCGGTCCAGCGCGGCGAAGCGGTGGATTTCGAGGCAGTTTGCCGCCAGCACTCGGATTTGGCTGACGAGTTGCGACTTCTGTGGGGGGCGGTCCTGGTAGCCGATGCAGTGGGTAGCCAAGCCGGGGAGGTCGAGAGGGAGGACGTCGCGCAGCACCCTGCCGTCGCGGCCGAAGGGGAAACCACGCTCCAAGTGCCGTGCCTCTGGGGCCCATATGAATTGGTCGAAGAAGTGGGTCGCGGCGGCATGGGGATCGTGTATCGAGCCCGCCAAGTGAATTTGGGACGCGAAGTAGCGGTCAAGATGATCCTGCGAGGCCTTTTGGCCAGCGGATCGGATCGCCAGCGATTTCGGGTCGAAGCCGAGGCGGCCGCGGGGCTGGCGCACCCGCACATCGTCCCGGTGTACGAGGTGGGGGAACGGGAGGGTCGGCCCTACTTCACCATGAAGTACATCTCCGGATGCACGCTGCTCCATCGGC
>SLEY01000284.1 GCA_007124535.1 Planctomycetaceae bacterium | reverse complement strand
TCCGTCCATCGCAACGTCTGGGAACCCAGCTTGGCGTCGACCAACTGCAGACGGGGATCCAGATGCAGCGTCAACTGGTTCAGGGCTTCGTGCAACACGTCCAACCGCAGTTCGGCGGTCAACTCCAGACCGAGCGGGGCAATCCAGTACTCCTGATGCTGCCGTACCAGCACCCGCCGCGCCGAAGTCGTGCCCGGCTCGCGCGGCAGGATCCGCAAGGACAGCGGTGACGAACCGCTCGGCTCCACCAGCCACCGGTCCCACTCCTCGCCATCCACCGCCCGCTCGTCCAACGTCACCAATGCCTGCGGGACCACCGGCCGCTGGCCGCGGGGAACCTCAAGCAGCAGGCGAGTCAAAGGGCTGGTGGGCAACTGCAGCCGGAAGGCGACCGAGTCGGCGCCCTCGCGCTGACCCCGCAACGTCCAGGACAAATGCAGATCGCCGGAGCGCGGAACCAGCAGGGTGAACTGCCCCGCATCGTTGAATCCCGCCTGGACCGCCGAACCACCGCCGATCGACGCGTCCTCGGCCTCCGGCGGATCTGCCCAAATCGCTTGTTCCACCACCAGATTCCACGGTTCCAACGACAAGATCCCCGGGTGCTCGGAACGGTGTTCGATCCGCAGATGGGCCTCGCCATTGACCAACCGTTCCCCGTCCACGCGAGCCGTCAAGGTGGCCTGCGCGATGCGGCTGTGCAACTCGCCCTGCCGAGGAGTTGTCGTGGCGCGCGCCGAACGGACCAGTTCCTCGAAACGATCCCGGGGCATGGGCATGAACATCTCGTCCAACTGCAAATCGCCCATGTCGCCGATAGGCACGTAAACACGCTGGAAAGAATGCGACCGCGATTCGGCCGCAGCAGCCGGAGCCGCAGCCCAGATCGACAGCGCCGCCACCAGCAAGGCAAAGCAACTCATGCCCGAGACTCCGCCACCCCCAGACCCAGCGACCCCGTGGCGGTGCTCGTTACGGCCGGTTGCTCCGGCAGGGCCGGCGCCGCTTTGACCGTCTGCGAGTCCGGGCTGGCATACGTCGTGCCGCGAATCACCGTGCCCTGCAACCGGTGTCGATCGAAATACCACCGCAACGCAACCGCCAACATCGTCAACAACAATCCCCAGATGGCCGCTTGCAGCAAGGCCAACGCCAAATCCGGATACCACAGGATGATCGTAAAAACCGCCAAACTGCCGGCAAACAAGGTCGCCGGATGCCGCAGCCAGGAGAGGTAAATCACCAGCAGTCCGATCAGCAAGGCCACGCCCGACATTGTGAGCAAGATCGTCCCGCGGGTGGCCAAATTGAACCGCAACTGGCCCAGGGGACCGAAGGAACTGAACAAATAACGATTGGCTGCCTCCGGAATATCCCCCGGTTGCGGCGTGGCCCCGATCCAACGCTCCAAGTCCTGCGGCAGCAGGCGCGCCGTCCGCACCCAGAAGAACCGCCGCCATGTCCAGCTGAGCACCGGGGTGACCTCGGCAGGCGGCAACAACAGATGCACATCCGGCGCGGTCGCCAAGGTCCAAAACACCCGCTGATTGGAACGCGCTTCGACCACCTGCGGTACGTCCAAGTCCAGTCGCGACAGCGGGCCCGACGTTCGCGGCGCCTCGTACCACAACTCCAATACATGCTCGTCCCCGGACGGAACGTTCACCACTTTCGTCTGCACGTCCCGGACGGCATAATCGGTGACTTCCTGGCCGTTCAACCCGACTCGTTCCAATTGCGCGCCCTCGGGCAAGCGCACCGCCACATGCCCCTGATTCGTCGTCACCCGGAACGCGGCACGCTCCCGGCGAATGGAAGCCCCCAAACGGGTGTCGATCCAAGCCTGCAAGACCACGGTCGAGGTCTGATGACGCTGATCGCGGCGGCTGACCTGCAACGTCACATCCGGCAACGTGGCATCGGCGCCCAACAGCAAACCGGCCGACGGCTCGCCCGGAGCCCCCTCCTCCCACCGCTCGTCGTCCAAACGAAAGCTGATATCGCTCGTTCCCTGGATGTGCAGGTGGTTGCCGGTGATGATCGTCCCCTCCTTCGCCCGCGGCTGAACCAAGGGAACGTCCACTCCCATCTCCCGCCCCGGCCACAAATCGGTCAGCGGCCGCGTGTGCTGGACGGTAATCTCGTGCATCCCCGTCAGTTCCGTCAACGGATCGACCTGGACATGCACCCAGCGTGCGGGTTCCTCTTCCACCTCGGCCTGGCCGTTCAAGCGAATCATGGGCAACGCCTGCTGGTCATACAGGAATCGCAAGTCCCCCGTTTCCAGCAACTGGCGGGGCAGGACGAAATCCAACGTTCGCAACGGCTCGTAAGCCACACGATACTGGAAACGTTGATCGACGCGGATCGTCCGCGCATCCAGCCGGACGTCCGCCGTCCCGCTGATCGACACCGAGCGTTCCCGGATCTCCACGCCCGCCACCAACTGACTGCCTCCGATGTCCGGGAGTTCCCGGAAAACCAGCGGCCGCTGCTGACCCTCGGGCAATTCCAGTCGGGGCGGGAACGGCTCGCGTTCCAATCCCCGCGAATCCTCCTCCGAAACGCTCAACTCGATATTGTCCGCCGGCAACACCACCACCGTCGCCGGGGCCAAAGTCTTCGCCTCCGGACGGGGGAGGGTGATCGCAAGGCCGTCCCGGGGATCGTCCAACTCCTGAATCGCCGACACCTCCAACGTCAACTCCCCATCCTCGGTCAACGCCGCCGAAGTCAAGGGCACCACCATCGGGTCGACTTCGTCACGATCCCACAGGTCGATATCGACCACCGCGGCGGGCGCAATCTGCGTCACCTGCCATCCCGGCAGGCCGATATTCAGACCATGAAGACTTGTCCCCCGCAATCGATACTTGAAAGTCGCCTCCAATTGGATCCGGCGGCTGTGGACATGGATCCGGTACGTCGGTTCGACGCTGATCTGCGTTTCCCGGGCCGCCACTTGCATCCGCAGGCTGTAGGAGCGGCGCGTCAACTCGAAACGCGCCGCGACGTTCGCCCGCAGTGACTCCGGCACCATCGTCCGCTGTAACCCCGTGGTCGTCTTCCATGCCAAGGACCAATCGCCCAGCACCACGAAATCGATCGTCCCGGACTGGCGGATCGCCTCCTCCACATCCAGGCCCCCTAAGTCGTACTCGGCGCCCCGCCCATTGCTGATCGGCGGATACTCCAACAACAACTGGACTTCCACCGGCGTCGAAGTCGCCCGATCCAGCTTGACCTGCACCTTCCGGGACCCTTCCTCGTCGGGGTCCGGCAGTTCGGTCAGCTGCAGACCACTTTGGCTGAATTGGCGGGGGAACAACCGCGCTCCTTCCGGTAACCGGACAGTGAAGGTATCGAAATCGCCCCGCAAACTGCTGACTCGCATCCGCACATCGGCCGTCACCTGCCGCAATCCGTCGACTTTGACCTGCTGTTCAAAGGCTGCCTCCAGCAACGGACGGGGGCTGGCCGCTCGCGAGTCGGCCCGCCGCCAAGCCAGACGGAAACTGCCCGCCAAACCGGACACCAGAAAATCCGAACGGTCCTCCTCACCACGCTCCTCCAGCAATCCATTGGAAACCGTCGCCCGAGCCCGGGCCATCGGCACCGTGAAATGCAGCTGAGACGAAGTCGCCCGCGGAACCTCCAAATCCAACCGCATCTCGTTGCCAACCTGCTCGACAGCCACCTTGATCTCCAAAGTCACCCGGCAAGCCTGCTCGGCATCCCCCCGGAGCCAAGCCACATAGCCCCCCTCGCCACTGTCGCGAATAATCAGCCCCTCGCTATCCCCCTCCCATACCGGGCTCTCTCGCAAGACAGAACCGCCCATCAGGAGGGGGACTCGCACCCAATCGTCCGTCAAAGGACGAATGGTCGCGACGACCGACAAATGAGCCTTTCGGTCTTCCAATACGCCTTCGATCGACAAATCCTGAAACGTGTACGACGGGAGTTGGGTAACCGCTTCGCCCCGTTGCAAGTCCAACTCATACAAACGATGCAGCTCGGTCAGCGTCAGATTCAAGACCGGCACCAATTGGCCCTGCTCGTCCCGGACGTAACGGGTCGACGGGCCGACCTCCCGCACGCGAGGAGCCACCGTCGCGACTTCCGACGTGTCCTCCACCGCAGCCTCGGCGTCGTTCTCGCCGTCGTTCTGGCCACGCGCTTCCCCCCAATATAACATCGCGAGGACGATGGGGACCAGCATCGTGGAACATACGCGGTACAACACGGCAAACGTCTGGTTCGGCAAGGGGCGCAAATTGGTCAGTTACAATACGAGGGCTTCGTCTACGGACAATGTACTTCCAGTTTAACTGGCCAGTACCGTTTATCCAAGGGAAATCAGTTTTCTGAACCCTTATTTATCGGGGCCACGTCAAGCCATTGGGCAAGCCAACCGCCTATTGGATCCGGGAAAGCACCTCCATGACGTCCGCATGCAACTCCGCCGTGGCCGTACAAGCCAAGGCGGGATGCCGCACATCCACGGGGCCACCCCCCAGAGAAGTTATTTCCACCCCCGCTTCCCGTGCGATCAGAATCCCTGCCGCCACGTCCCAGGGCTGGACACTGGCCGCCACGTATCCGTCCAGACGTCCGGCGGCGACGTAACACAGATTCAAAGCGGCCGAGCCTAAACGGCGGATCGAGTGGCACACCTGAACGATCTCGAGAAACTGGCGGATCGCCAGCGAATCGGGGGATACCTGGGTCGCCAAACTGACCGCGATCAAAGCATCGGCCATCCGCCGAGTTCCGCTTCCTTCAAGACGCTGGCCATTCATCCAAGCTCCCTGGCCGCGAGCCGCACGAAAACACTCCTCGGAACAAGGATCGAACACGACCGCCACCAGCAACTCGCCTCGGCATTCCAGAGCGATCGACACCGCATAACTACGCAGGTCATGCACATAGTTGGTCGTACCGTCCAGGGGATCGACGATCCAGCGAAACTGTGGTTTTCTGCCGTTGTCTTCCGGGTTCTCTGACCAATTCTTCAACGGGTCGTCCGTCTCTTCGCCCACAAACAGGTGGTCCGGGTACCGATCGAGCAACATTTTGGCAATCGCTTGTTGGGACGCGAAATCCGCCTCCGTCACCAAGTCGTTGGGTCCCTTCTCCCGCGGCCGGATGCGTCCTTGCCACGATTGCAAGATCCTTCCCCCTTCTCGAGCGGCTTCTTCACAGGATTGGAGGTACTCCTCGAGTGGCAAGTTATCTTCGATCAATCGTTGGGACATGGACGACTCGACGAGATTTCCAATGGCAAGCGGAGGATGGGGGTTGGCGTCTAAGTTTCCGGCCCAAATTATAGGCGGAATGGCGGTGGGGGCAACGCATTGGCGGCAATCTGAAAAAAAGAGACTTTTTTTGAAAAAAGAAATGGACAAGAGCCGCGTTCCCGATTATAAAGAGAGTTGCCTCTTCTCTGTTCCGGCCCCGCCGGCGCGCAGCCCCGTGCGTACGGCGGGGTTTTTTGTATCCGTACTACCCCGCCCCCCCGGTGATGCGGGGACTCAGCCCCCCTTGACCCGCGGGACGCGAGAAAAAATCGCATCAGGAGGTGCCTGTGTGGCGCGTGGCAGACAACCAAGCCCAACTGGAATTGCCGCAAATGATGGCCGCTCTGCATTTGGATCGGCCACAAATGGGGGTCGCTGTTTCCCAAGTGACCGCGAGCGACCTTCGCGGTACCCACATGATGCAGATCCTGGCCGCGGACGACTCGGAGCTGGCCTTGCAGCGGACCGACACCTATTTGCGGGGAACCGATCTGATCGCCTGCTATGAAAACACGGCCCATCAGGTGCGACTGCAGGTGTACTGGCGAGCGCTGCCAGCCACCGAACACGCGATCGGGGGGGTCGAGCTGGTCGTCTCCGTCAATACCGAATGTTGGGTCCGAGAGCCCAGATTGCAGGTCGGCAGCCAGGTGCGGGCTAACGAAGTGCGGTTGGTCACCGACCACGAGACCCCGAGCCGCCATCTGCCGGTGGCCGATACCTGGACCGAGACGTCGGGCAATCTGGGGGGCGCCCTCCTGTACCGCTCGCCAGAACAGCCCACGTTCCTTGAGATGATCGACCCCGGTGAATACACGCGGTTGACACTGGCCCCGGCAACGACCCCAGACGGCGACAAGGTGAGTTCCCGGTTCCGCGTGTTCGAGGATCGCTTGGAAAAAGGGGTGATTCGGCGTGTTCGTCTGCGGGGCCTGTTCCTGCCCCGCCAAAGCGATACCACGGCCGCCCTCGCATGCTATCGAGCGTTCCGCGAATCGGAATTGCCCCTGACCGTCTGAGAGAAGCCGCTACAACAGGCTCTCCAACAGCAAACGCATCTTGCGCATCTCGGCGATGTGGTCGACTCCCGGCAATTCCGCCAGGTGCACACTGAGGGCCCGATCATAATGCACGTGACGCAGCATATTCACCAGCCGGCCGTATTCGATATCCCCCTGGCCGATCCGTACCTGCAGTTGCTGGGGCGTGCTGTCTCGCAAGTGCACGTGATACACGTACTTCAATAACTTGTCGAATTTGCAGGGACCATTCGGGTTGCATAGATAGTGGCTGGGGTCCAAGGTCAGCCCCAACCCCTGGACGTTGTCACAGAGCACGCGGACGGTGTCAGGATCGCCGGAGAGCCGCCCGACCTGGCTCTTGATCGCGACACGGACCCCCTCCGATTCGGCGATTAACACCAGACGCTGCAGATGCTCGACTTCCTGGTTGAAGGGCGTTCCCAGTTCGGCAGAAGGGACCGTCAGCGTTACGATCTTGGTGGCTTTGGCCAATCGGCAGCAGGCGGCAAATTGTGCATAATGGGCCTCGCCCGTCGCCTCGATCTCCACACTGTAAGAAACGACCGCCGCGCGGTGCGTGTCCCGGCTGATTTCCACCGCGGCCTCCAAATCGGCCAAGACCTCCGACGGTTTCAGATGATTTCCTCCTTCGTGAATACCGATTTCCAGAGCGGTGTACTCCAGATCGACAATCCGGTCGATGGCCTCGCGCAAAGGCAATTGTCGAAAACATTCCGTCGAGGCGGCCACTAGCATCTTGCAACTCCTTTTACCTGACCTGCCTGCTACCAGGCACGTTCCTGTCAACGCCCTAGTCTAGCGAATACCGGGCCTGGTGGGCAACACCAGCCAAGCGATTCTGTCCCCGCCGCGTTGCCCTGCCGGTCAGGCAACTTAGAATAGAAGGCAATCAACCGAAGCGATCGACGATTCTGCAAGGAGACTGAGATGGAAGAGAAAGGTCCCGAACCGGCCAATCAGGGAGAACCCGTACCCGCAACTCTGGCTAGAGATCATGTGCCCCAGGTGGTAGTGAATTGCGGCGCCAGCCGCGTCCGACGTGTCCTTACCTGGCTCGGCTGGTTCGCCTTTGCGATCAGTTTGATGATCCTGATCGGCCAATCGATGGCGCTCCGCCAGTACTTCCGGCGGAGCGAAGGGGTACGCGAACGCTACTATTCGGGCGCAAAACACGTTCGCGAAAAAGTCGCCATCATCTCGGTTACCGGCGCGATTATGGACGGGGAGCCGGTGCGGCGACAGATCAATCACGCGCTCGAAGATGACCACGTCAAAGCGGTCGTGGTGCGAATCGTTTCCCCCGGAGGAACCATCACCGGGTCGGATTACATCCGTCACCACCTGGAAAAACTGCGGGAAGAAAAGGACATTCCCCTGGTCGTCAGCATGGGAGGCATCGCGGCAAGCGGGGGCTATTATGTGGCAATGGCCGTCGGCGACCAACCCGACACGATCTTCGCCGAACCGATGACCACTACCGGTTCGATTGGCGTGGTGATCCCCTATTATGACGTGAGCGGTCTATTGCAACGCTTCGACATTCAAGACGAGTCGCTGGCCAGCCACCCGAACAAGCGGATGTTGAGCATGACCCATCCCCTGACGGACGAACAACGCGAGATCCTGGAGAGCTATTTGGGTGCCGCGATGACCCGGTTCAAGGACGTCATTCAGCGGGGGCGCCCCATGTTCCGCGAGGACCCGGAAGCCCTGGAAGCCCTGGCCACCGGCGAGATCTTCACGGCGGAGCAGGCGCTGGAATTCGGGCTGGTCGATGAGATCGGATTCCTGGAAGCGGCCATCGACCGCGCGCTGGAAATGGCCGGGCTGGATGAGGAAACGGCACGGGTTGTGGAATACTACCGACCGGCAACTCTGCTGGACCTGCCATTTAGCGGCCCGAGCACCGGCTTGCCGCGGGGCTTGGACTTGGCCACCTGGTTCGAGTTGAACACGCCCCAAGCCTACTATTTGGCTTCGACGCTCCCCATGCTGGCCAACGGACAATGACGCCTCATCGTGCCCGGCGCTGGAGTTCACG
>SLEY01000625.1 GCA_007124535.1 Planctomycetaceae bacterium | reverse complement strand
GGGGTTCTGCATTACGTTCTGCAATTCTGACTGGCGGCATCGGCGGGCCAACCGGCAACGGAAACCAGCCGAATGGGGTTCCCCGCCGTAGCGACGGGGCGAAAGCGGGCGTGCGGCAGGGGACGGTTGAAACGGGGCCACGGACTCATCGCAGCCGGTCTGGCACAGGCCAGGTAGAGCGGAAGTATTGCCTTTGCGAAGCCTTATCGTCCCTGTGCGCCCGGCGATGATTCAAGTCACCGGATCAACTGAGGTGAAAATGTTCCGCCAACTGTCGTCGCCCAGATCAATGAGAAAGCGCCATTGACAAGGATCGGCAGTTCGGCTTTGCTGTCGGCAATCCGTAACCGACGGTCGCGGAGAACCCCGAAAATCTGCCACCATTGGGAATAACGGATGCGACTTGCCTGGACCACTGACATCCATCTGAATTTCGTCAAAGCGGCCGTGCGACAGCGGTTTCTGGAATCGCTGTCGGAAGCCGCCGATGCCGTGGCGATCAGCGGAGATATTGCGGAGAGTTCCGACGTCGAGACGTATTTGCAGGAAATTCAGGATCATCTGCAGCGGCCGATCTTCTTTGTGTTGGGGAACCACGACTTCTATCGCGGCTCGATCCTGAAGACCCGCTCGGCCGTCACACGACTGGCAGCACAGGCTCCGCATCTGAGCTACCTGAGCGTTACCACTGCGGTGGCACTCTCGCCGCAGACGGCCATCATCGGCCACGACGGTTGGGCCGATGCACGTCTGGGAGATTTCGCAGGCTCGAATGTCATGCTCAACGACTATCGGCTCATCGAGGAGTTGAGAGGCTGGCGCCGCGAAGTCATCCATCCGCGTGAAAGCCTGCGTCGAGTTCTACAGGAACTGGGCGATGAAGCCGCGCAACATTTCCAGCGGGCTCTGGCAGAGGTAACGGGGCGATACAAGCATGTGATCGCCATCACGCACGTTCCGCCGTTTCGCGAAGCGACTTGGCATCAGCAGCAGATCAGTGACGATAACTGGCTGCCGCACTTTTCCTGCAAAGCCGTGGGCGACGCGCTACTGCACGCCGCAGAATCGAACCCCGGTTGCCAAATGCTCGTCTTATGCGGCCATACGCACGGGGGCGGTGAAGCACAGATCCTGGACAACCTGCGGGTGCTGACGGGTGAAGCAGAATACGGCCGCCCAGAAGTCCAGCGAATACTGCAGATTGCGTGACGCTGCAAATGGATGGAGAACGGCCGGGGTTACTCGCGACTCAGGGACAAGCCCAGGAATCGCTCCCGGCCCAAGATAACGAATCGGGCTGATGGCACGGTGGGGGCGACCGTAGTTACCTGCAGCCGCGCGCTTCCGCGGAAGGCCCGATCTCGACGCGCCCACGGTAGCCCACGGCCAGACAAGACTCCACCTCCAGATAGGAACGCGAGCCAGCCCAACCTGTGGCCACGTGCCGTCGGTAGGTGTTTGATCGCGAGTGGTGTGTCGTGGAATTGCCCTTGGTGGCCCATCCCGCCACAAAAGGGGTAATTCCGGGCGTTCCCATAAGCGCACAAGCATTCATGTGCATGCCTATGCGCTGTCAAGCGAGAGGCCAGTCACACGCTGAACTCGTACGGCCTGCCGGGCTCGAGGGAGATTTGCTGGCTGCAGAGGACGTAACGCTCGGGGTCCTCGTTGGCCCACTGCAACGCGTGGGAACCGGAACGGACCGGCTCCGTCCCTACGGTGTAGAAGTTCATGTTTGCGCGCCAGTGGGACGGAACGCCATCGGCACTCACCTGCTCGAAACCCGAGTTCTGCACGACGTTGGCAAACTGGGCCCCTCCCGATCAGTGCGCATCTGCCTGACGAACCCTCATGCGGCGTCGAGACCAAGTGGTGGGGTCGCGATCCGTCCGCCGGGGGCCCCAAGCTCACGTCCGTGGCCGCCGTGGGGTCCGACGTGGTCAATCGCGTGACCCTTCTTTCGGGTGATGAACTGCGATACGGTTTTTGCACGCCGATCTACTCCACAATGCGTCAAACGGGTGGCGTGGGTCTCTTGAAATGGGGGGCAATCGGCGCCGGCGCGACGGGCGCAGGCGACGTCAGAGACAGCAGTCGCTCCCTGGATCGGGTCTGGAAGGAGCCTCTATTTCGCCGCGTACCAGGTATCGCTGCCGTTCGGGCTCCCGTTCCAGCAGGGCGTTCAGTTCGAGACGATACTGCTGGACGATCGGCTTGGCGCGATCGGGTTCTTGCTATTGGGTACAATGTGCGTTAAACTTTTGGATCGATGCCGTGGTTGCGCGACCTGTTCGTTCCATCGAGAAAGACGCTTGTATGAGCTTCGCGGAATGGCTGAAGAGTTTGGTTTCGACTCGGGGAAAGACACTTTCCATGTACCGAAGCGGAATGGCCAAGGCGAATCGTCGCGACTACCAGGGGGCGATCGCGGATTATTCGGCGGCGATCGAATCGCCTGAAATTCCGCCCGACGTCAAGGCGATGGCGATCTACAATCGGGCCCTCGCCTACTCGGCGATTCACCAGGACGACAAAGCGGCAGACGATCTTGCGATGGTACTGGCCACGCCGGGTTTGCCTGAAAACATTCGGACAGCAGCCCAGCAGCGACGGGAGCGGATTCGACGGCGGGGCGAGTAAGACGCAGACCCTCAATCCACCCCGTCCGCGAAGAATCGGCGAACCCGGCGGCAGACCTCGCCATCGCCCCTCGCGGCCGCCACCGGCGGATCACGATCGACCGTCCCGCTTCCTCGGAGGGCGGCGGCGAGACGGGTTGGTCTTCGGCCGGTGTCGGCGGTCGGTTCGCGCAGAACCCCACCCCCGGACCGCCCTCGATCCACCCCTCCGCGAAGAATCCGCGAACCCGGCGGCAGACCTCGCCATCGCCCGTGGGTGGCGGTCGTTCGTCGATGAACTTGATCCCAGGCCGGATCGGCCAGGCGAATGTCGCGGCGGTCGGTCTCGCAGAACCGCGGACGTACGGGGTTCTGCAGTGCGGGATACCCGGCCGGATCGGCCAGGCGAGCGAGCCCACGTCGCCATCGCCGCCACTCGGCCCTAGCGCCCTTGGAATCTCATGACGGCCTTCCAAGGACCGCAGCTCCCGATCGACTTGGCAGGCAACCCGCACGGCTACCCGACCTATATCCTCGGCCACCAACGCGTACCCCATTCCGCATCAGACCGACGCCGCAATCGCAGCCACGCGCCCGCGCAGAAGCCTCCGCCCGGGAGGGACTCCGAAGCGGCAAGCCAGAAGATACGATAATCTACCAGGACTGCTGCAATGATGCTGGCGGCGACCCCTCCTATGACTGCGCCGGCCATCAGCCGCACGAGCCACCGCGGAATTACATAGGCGAGGCGAGGGTCTGACCACATTCGACCGAAAAACCGTCCTCGGACCAAAGGCATGGCGATGGCAATCGGAACCGCGCCAACCGTCCAGATCGCCAGGAACCTGAGGGCCACACGGTCGCCGACCAACGCCATCAGCGGTGGGTCGCTCGGCGGCAATGCAACCGCAACAAGCTTCCGTGGCCGGTGTCGGCGGTCGGTTCGCGCAGAACCCCCCCCCGGCCCGGCCCTGATCCACCCCGTCCCCCGAAGAATCCGCCAACCCGGCGGCAGACCTCGCCATCGCCCACCGCGGACCGGTAGTCCGCTTCCTTGGAGGGTGGCGGCGAGACGGGTTGGCCTTCGGCCGTGGTTGGTGGTCGGTTCGTGCGGTACCGCGGAGGTAGGCGGTTGTGCGTGGCGGGATACCCGGCCGGATCGGCCAGGCGAATGAGCCCACGTCGCCATCGCGGCCGCCCCCTGCGGATCATGATCGATGATCGGCTTCCTCGCAAGTCGGCGGGACGGGTTGGTCTTCGTCCGTGGGGGGCGCGACAAGCCAGAACCGCGGACGTACGGGGTTGTGTATGTCGTCAAGATTCTGACCGAGCAAGCCCATTGTCGAGAACTGCCTCGGTGTTGCGGACCGACGCGCGCAACACAACCCGGCCCCTTCAGCGTGCTTGCGACTAGCCGGAGTCGCTGGTTCGAGTCCTCCGCAACCGTTACAATCGACAGTTGTGAGTGCAGGGCACAGCTTGAGAACCACTTCAAGGGAGGTCAACATGTCCAAGGTCTGGAAGATCGCTCCCGGCAAACATGCCGAGGACTGGAAAGTCTTCCACCAGGAGGGGTGCATCGGCTTAGGCTGGCTGACAAACGACGACTATCAGCGCTTTGCAACCGAGGACGAGGTGCTCCGGGAACTGGAGCAACAGCACGGCAAGAATACTCGGGGGTACGGGGGCGGGGCAGCCAAGATGATCTGGCGTTTCGTTCATGAAGTTCAGCACAACCACGTCGTCGTCGCCAATGACCGCTACAACAGGGTCGTCGGAATCGGGTTGGTAAAGAGCGTGTATCTCCCGCCGACGTCTCCTGAGAACCCGATGCGGGACGACGAAACCACCCACCGCCACCACGTCCGGCGGGTCGAATGGATCATCGACGATCCGGTCGATCTCACTGGCGATCGTTTCTTCGTTCAGTCCACGCTCGGGCCATTGAAGCCCGATGACGTGGACAAGATTAGGCAGGCTTATCTGGATGCCTACCCGGGTGACCCGGAGATCAACACAGCTCTCGTACGATTGTTCGAGGCGGCCCCTGACGGCGAAGACGAGGCGATAAGCCAATCGCTGGCCGAGGCAGAGCAGCAGCTCGAAGAAGCGAACGCTTTCAACCCGACGGGGATGGACGATGCGCGCGTGCGGGTACTGTCGTCGATCGTGCGTCGGCGAGGGCAAGCCGGCTTCCGCAACGCCTTGCTAGCAGCATACCTGGGCAGGTGCGCCGTCACCGGCTGTGCGGTCGAGGATGTGCTGGAAGCGGCCCACATCAGCCCCTATAAGGGGCCTCAGACGAACCATGTTAGGAACGGACTGCTCCTGCGTTGCGACTGGCACACCCTCTTTGACCTCCGGCTGGTGACAGTGAACCCGGAGACGATGCGCCTGTTGGTGTCTCCAAAGCTCGCTGGCACCGACTACCATGACTTTCACGGCGAGCCGCTCAGGCTTCCGGAAGACCCTGCGAACCGGCCGAGTAAGGAAACGCTCAAAGAGCATCAACAGGAGAGCGGACTTCGTTGCTGAATATCGGAGAAAAAACGTGTGTGCGTCGGCCACATCGACCGAAGCATCTAAAGGCAGTCCGGAAGTTGGAGAGGTTGTCCCCAGCATTTTCGCGTGTTTGTCGCAACAAATGCCCCCACGGAGGGGAGTCAAAAAGGGCTTCTTCGGCGAGACGGGTTGGTCTTCGCGGTCGCTCGGCGCAGTACCGCGGACGTACCCGGTTGTGGGTGGCGGGCTACAAGCCCGGATCGGCCAGACGAGTGAGCCCACGTCGCCATCGCCGCCACCCCGCGGACGGGTGGACTGAATCCGCCCCCGTCCGCGAAGAATCCGCGAACCCGGCGGCACCCGCCCCTCGCGGCCGCGGCCTGCGGATCACGATCGACCGTCCCGCTTCCTCGGAGGTCGGCGGCGGGACGGTTGGTCTTCGCGGTCGCTCGGCGCTCGGTTCGTGCAGTACCGCGGACGTACGGGGTTGTGGTCTGGCGAGGAATCGCCAACTCCGCCACAAAAAGGGGGGGATTTGAGTCATCCCATGAGCGCACAAGCATTCATGTGCAGGCTTATGTCGTCAGGATTCGAGCTGATCTGGCTTCCCAGCAGTACCGGGTACGTACGCGGTTCTCGGGACGGGGTGGTCTTTGATCGGTGTCGCGGCGCTTGGTTCGCGCAGTACCTCAGACGTACGGAGTTGTGCATGGCAGGACACGGCCGGATCGGCCAGCCGAGTGAGCCCACGTCGCCATCGCCGCCACCCACCCCGTCCCCGAAGAATCCGCGAACCCGGCGGCAGCCGCCCTCGCTACCTACGGATCACGATCGACGGTCCAGCTTCATTGGAGGGTGGCGGCGGGACGGGTTGGTTCTTCGGCCGTGCTCGCGGCGGTCGCTCGGCGCAGAACCGCGGACGTACGGGGTCGTGCAGTGCGTGATACCAGGCCGGATCGGCCAGGCGAATGAGCCCAAGTCACCATCGCCGCCACTCCGGCCCGCCCTCGATCCGCCCCTCGGCGAAGAATCCGCGAACCCGGCGGCAGCCCCCCTCGCGGCCTGCGGATCACGCTCGCCGATCCGCTTCCTCGGAGGGTGACGGCGGGACGGTTGGTCTTTGGTCGGTGTCGGCGGTCGCTCCGCGCAGTACCGCGGACGTACGGAGTTGTGAGTGGCGGGATACAAGGCCGGATCGGCCAGGCGAATGAGCCCACGTCGCCATCGCGGCCACCCAGCCATCCCCGAAGAATCCGCGAACCCGGCGGCAGCCGCTCCTCGCCACCTGCGGATCACGATCGAGCGTCCCGCTTTCTCGCAGGTCGGCGGCGAGACGGGTTGGTCTTCGGCGGCGGTCGCGGCGATTGCGTCGCACAGTACCGCCGACGTACGCGGTTGTGTGTGAGATGGACGGGGTTGTAGTGTGTCGTGGAACTCCCAGTTTTGCTGTAAAAGAGGGGGGGTATCCCAGGCGTTCCCATTTCCTACGGCCGGATCGTTTCGCCTATCGCCCGCCCCGACGCGTTTCCGGGCAAATCCGGGCCACACAACGCCCCCCCTCGCTCGCTCCGGCACGGTATTGAGGTAATTGTGGGTTGGCCGGGCCACCGGCCTCGGAAAAGGTACCAACGCACCCACGGGGAACAACGATGATCGCATCCGCCTGAAAGCGCACGCTGCCCGGCCTTCTTTGTCTGCCGAACGATTCGGATAACACGGCTGGGTGGAAGTGTTGCCGAACGCGGCGAGTTGGCCCCGTTTATTTCGTCTCGCCTCGGTCGGCTTGTTCTGGCAACACTGGGCGTACTGGCGCAGCCGCATCGCCAAGATTGGATGACGAAATCATTTCCGGTTTCGGAAACGTGTAGTTCAGCCCGGCGAGCACCAGCCACCAGATGGGCAAGCAAATGACAGCAGACAAAATTGTGTGGGGTACAAGCATCATTGGCCACCAGAACGTAAACAGCAAGATCCCGAGCACCCAGTTTCCGAAGATTGTTCCGAGCACAAGTATTGCCGGTACCAGTAATCCAGGAAAGAGGAGTTCTCTATTGGTTGATGTGACATGATGTGATTCAAGCAGCCAACACGATCGGACCCAAAGATAGACGCAACATGTTGTTAAGCCGCCAAGGCAGGCAGTTACGTACGTAGCGGAGTTTTCTTGCCGTCCGATGAACCAAAGTGGAAGCAAGCAAGCGAGCATCATCAACAGTGAGCCGAGTCGCGCCGCATCAATGCGGGGAATGCCCCAAATTCGTATGTTCCGCGTGTAAGGTCGTAGGAGCAAGTACGCGACGGGAACCGTGCCAGCGAACATCGACAGACCGAAGAAAACGGGGTTGCCGAAGGTACAGCCCGGACAGGCTAAGAGTACGAATAAATCCATCGCCACACCATCCACATCCCACTGCCTGCAGAGAAGGCCGTCCACGTGGGTGGACCCGCGCCAGGAGCCAGCAGGATAGAACGTAGTTGAACTGAACCGCGGAGCTGACCCGGCTTGGGGGTTTCTTTGGGGCGCCCCGCTCCGCACAAAGTGATCGTAGGCAGACTGGGCGGCGAGTGTCAATGACCCCAGGGTGGGATTGCCGGGAAGATTCCGGAGATTCCGCCGAAGAATCCCCGAACCCGGCGGCAGACCTCGCCATCGCGGCCTGCGGATCACGATCGACCGTCCGCTTCCTGGGATGGCGGCGGCGAGACGGTCGGTCTTCGGCGGTAGTTTCGGCGATTGCGTCGCGCAGTACCGCGGACGTACGCGGTTGTGGTATGGCGAGGAATCGCAAACTCCGCCACAAAAAGGGGGTCTCAGGCGTCCCATCAGCACACAAGCATTCACCTGCAGGCTTATGTCGTCAGGATTCTGGCCGAGCAGAGCTTCCCGGCAGTACCGGGTACGTACGCAGTTCTGCGCGTGACGCGGCGTGGTTGCGGTTGCAACTCTGGCGGTCGGCATCGGCGGGCCAACCCCATCGGAATGGGTTTCCCAGCGACCAGACAAGCCGCCACTTCCGGGGGCACTTGGCTACGCTACGCATCGTACTGATCTCGGTTACCCGGATCGGAAGGCGAACGGGGGTTCACGTCGTAGAGCATCCCCAGACCTCGCCGCAAAGACGCTCCGCCGAACTTGTCCTTGATCCGGTCGGCGACCTGGTCCAGACGACTCTGCCGCTGGGGATCCGTTTCAGGAAACAGGGTCCGTTGTATCGGCTTACCCCGCTCCAAACCGCTCACACCTAACCCCAGCAACCGGCATTCCAACCGTCGCCCGGGCAACCGAGTGGTAACCAAACGGTCCGCGGTCTGCCAGATGACCTGGGT
>SLEY01000197.1 GCA_007124535.1 Planctomycetaceae bacterium | reverse complement strand
GCATATTTTCGGGTGGAGCCTGGGAGCGACTGGTGCGTTTCCCGCCCGATTCGCCGCTTCTTTTCCTCGAAAGAGGAGGGCGACCGGATGCCTGGTGTCACTGTCAAGTTGGTATCGAGCGGTGCGATCACCCCGCATCGCGAGATCCCGCTCTGCGCCCTGCCGTTGCGACTGGGCCGGGCCGTTCGGGACGGCATCTGTATCGACGATCGGTGGGTCAGCCGCGAGCACTGCGAGATCGATCTGGAAGACGATACGCTGGTGATTCGCGACTTGGGTTCGAAGCACGGGACCTTCGTCAATGGCCGAGCGATCGAGTCGGCCCCGTTGAGTTCGGGAGACGAGTTGAGTCTGGGATTGACGCGTTTTATCGTCGATGGGGAAGCGGAGGCGGATGATTCGCGAGACGGTTCCGGCGCCGGTCGCGTGCCGACTTGGCGGGCCCATCGTGTTCCCGCCGGCGCCCGCAACCTTTGAAGACGGAGCTGGATGATGGTACGAACTGCCAGCACAATGATGCCGCTGGGGACAAGAGCCCCGGATTTTCGTTTGCCCGATTTTGCGGGCCGGTACGTTGGCTTGAAAGATTTTCAGGATTCCCCGGCCTTGCTGATTGTCTTTCTCTGCAATCACTGCCCGTATGTCAAACACATTGCCGGCGGGTTGGCCCGGGTCTTGGGTGAGTACCAGGAGAAGGGCGTCGCGGTGATCGGGATCAACTCGAACGATTTCGACGCCTATCCGGACGATTCGCCTGAACAGATGGAGCGCGAAGCCCAACAACGGGGTTACCGTTTCCCGTATCTGGTGGATGCAACGCAGCAGGTAGCCCAAGCCTATCGCGCGGCCTGTACGCCGGATTTCTTCCTGTTTGATGGCCAGCAGTGCTTGGTGTATCGCGGCCAGTTCGACTCCAGCCGTCCGGGTTCGGAGATCCCTGTGACGGGGGAAGACCTGCGAGCCGCGATGGATGCGGTGTTGGCGGGTGAAGCCCCGCCGCAGGACCAGAAGCCCAGCTTGGGCTGCAATATCAAGTGGCGGCCGGGCAACGAGCCGGACTACTTCGACGTTTCCGGGTAACTCATCCTGCCACGGGCCGTTTATGTCACAGGCTTATACTCCCGGATTAAAGGTTGCCCCCCGAATCGTCCATCGCGTGCAACGTCGGCTGCCGATTGCGGGGCAGGTGCGGGTGGCCGAGGGCGCCCGGGTGAGCGCGCAACAGGTGGTGGCTCAAACGCATTTGCCCGGCGACGTCTATCCGGTGAATCTGTCCAGCCTTCTGTCCCTGCCTCCGGGGGAGGTGCCGGGTTGTATGCTGAAGGGCGAGGGGCAGGCGGTGGCGGTGGGCGAGCCGCTGGCGCGCACGCCGGGGTTGTTCGGGCTTTTCAAGACCACCTATCGGTCGAAAGTGGCGGGCGTGGTCGAGAGCGTATCGCCGGTGACGGGGCAGGTCATTTTGCGTGCCCCGCCGCAGCCCGTCGAAATCCGGGCTTTTCTCGCCGGACGGGTGGTCCGGGTCTGGGAGGCGGAAGGCGTCGAAATCGAAGCCGCAGTCTCGTACATTCAAGGGATTTTCGGGATTGGCGGCGAGGCCTACGGCCCGATCCGACTGGCCACGGAGCGGAACGACCAGGAGTTGACCGCCGCCTGCCTGACGCCCGAGATGGCGGGCGCCCTTGTCGTGGGCGGGGCCCGGATCCAGGGCGAAGCGATTCGCCGAGCTTTAGACGTGGGCGTCGCCGCGCTGATCGGGGGCGGACTGGACGATCAGGATCTTCGCGATCTGCTGGGATACGACCTGGGGGTAGCCGTCACGGGATCAGAACAGGTGGGCCTGACACTGATCCTCACCGAAGGCTTTGGCGACATTGCCATGGCCCAACGAACCTTTCAATTGTTGGCAGCCAGCGAGGGCCGGCCGGCGGCCGTCAATGGGGCCACGCAGATTCGTGCCGGGGTGATGCGGCCGGAGATCGTGATCCCGTGGGACGAAGCCGAGGAATCCGGGACCGAGGCAGTCGCGGCCGCGGGCAGCGATTCCCGGCTGCATGTCGGCCGGCCGGTCAGAATCATCCGCGACCCCCACTTCGGCAAAATCGGTTCGGTCTCCCGTTTGCCCGCGGACCCGGCGGTGCTGGATTCGGGGTCCAAGGCGCGCGTGCTGGAAGTCCGTTTCGATTCGGGCGAAACCGTGACGGTGCCCCGTGCGAATGTCGAATTGATCGAGGAATAGGGCTCATGGTCAAGCGATGGAAATCGGTAACTGCGGCAGGCGGCCGAGGTCGGTTGACGGGCGGGCGCGGTGAGCCCGCGATGGGGAGTTGGGGAACGCCGGGTTTGGTCGCATGGGTGCAAGGTTTCCCGGTTGTAGGGCAACTGGTGCTACTGGTGGTATTGGGCGTCATGGCGCAGCCGTTGTGGGGTGCTCCGGCGTCGCCCCGCGGTTTACGGGCGCGGGATGTCCGCAATGATGCGGGTCGAGCCTTGACCTTGGACTGGCAGCTTTCGCCGGACGACGATGTGCGTTTGGACCCGCCCCGGGTCGCCGGATACCGGTTGTACCGTGCCGAGGTCACTCCCGAGGAGCGACCGCGATTTGAACGGATTCGGGACGAACAGGATCTGCCGCCCCAGGTGGACGAGGTGGTGGATGAAGGCTTGACCCCGCACCAGCCTTATCTGTACCGATTGGTGGCGGTGGATGCGGAGGGCCGGGAGTCGGCAGCGGCGGAGTTGGACCAGCCGGTGCGGCCGGAGGTGTGGTACTTTGACCGCAACAAACGCTGGTTCTTGGCGATCACCTTGTTGATTTCCGCGGGGATCCTTTTCTTCATCCGCCAGGCGCGGCGGGGGGTGGAATTGAAGATCCGCAAGATCGCCGGGCTGGAAGCGGTGGACGAGGCGGTGGGGCGAGCAACGGAGATGGGCCGATCGATGCTGTTCGTGCCCGGCATTCAGGACATGAATAACATCCAGACGGTGGCGGGCATCACGGTGTTGGCCCGGATCGGCCGTTTGACCGCCGAATACGACGCGAGGATCGAGGTGCCCACGTCTCGGTCCCTGGTGATGACGACCGCTCGCGAGACGTTGGAATCGTCCTACCTGGCTGCCGGGCGACCGGACGCCTATCACGAGGACATGAGCTACTACATCACCGACGAGCAATTCGGTTATGTGGCCTACTTGACCGGCTACATGGTCCGGGAGAAGCCGGCCGCTTGCTTCTTTTTGGGGGCGTTTTTTGCGGAATCGCTGATTCTGGCCGAAACGGGCAATTCGATCGGAGCCATCCAGATTGCCGGTACGGCCGAACCGGCGCAACTGCCGTTCTTTGTGGCGGCCTGCGATTACACCCTGATCGGCGAAGAGTTCTTCGCCGCCTCGGCCTACCTGTCCGGCGAGCCCGAGCAGTTGGGCACTCTGAAAGGTCAGGACGTCGGCAAACTGCTGGGGGGCCTGTTGATCGCGGTGGGCTGCCTGCTGTTTACCTATGCCCATGGGGCGGACAGTCCGGCCGCCCAACGGGCCGTGAATTACCTGAGGTTCCAGGTGCTGGGCACCGAGGATATCCCTGAAGAAATACTGGAGCCGGGGGAGTGAACCCCGGGGAGAGCAACGCGGTAGGATCCGGCGAGGGGGCGGGTTCCCGCAGGTGAGGGTGCGAGGCTGATGAAGCGAACGATTCCGATAATCATTGCGGCGGTGGCTGGCCTGGTGATGGTCGTCGCCTTCTTCGTCCCGCCTTTGATCGACTGGCGAGAAACGGCCGAAGAATGGTTCAACATCCTGGCTGCCGTCGCCATGATCCTGGGCGGGGCCAGCATCCTGGCGATGCACCTGCGGCGGATTTCGGATCAGAAACGCGGTTGGGGATTCTCGCTCGTGACCCTGATCGCCTTTGCCATCACCTTGTCGGTCGGGCTGTTCAAGGTGGGGGTGCCTCCGATGGCGGAGTATCCCGACCGTCCGTGGACCGGCGAATACATCACCCACGGCGCGCCCCTGTGGTGGATCTTTCAGTATCTCATCGTGCCCATCACCGCCACGATGTTCTCCCTGCTGGCGTTCTTCGTCGCCTCGGCCGCCTTCCGGGCATTTCGCGCAAAGAACGCCGAAGCCGTCCTGCTGCTGGGCACCGCCTTTATTGTCCTGCTGGGACGCAGTTATGCGGGGACCCTGCTGACCGGTTGGGTGCCCGAGTCCTATGCGGCCCTGACGCTGCCCGGAATGACGGATACGATCATGGGGGTGTTCAACACGGCGGGCCAGCGGGCGATCATGATCGGGATCGCCTTGGGGATCGCGTCCACGTCCCTGAAGATTCTGCTGGGAATCGATCGTTCCTACCTGGGTAATCGCCACTGAGACGGGAGCAGGCTACTGTGATCGACGCTTTGATCCAACTGGACCGCCGCTGGATTTTCCTGGCCATGTTCCTGGCCGTGGCGATTCCCGTGCTGCTGCAACCGGAGTTGCCCGAGCAGCCCACGCCGATCGTTCAATCGGTGTTCGATCGGATCGAGAATCTGCCTTCCGGTTCCCGGGTGTTGATGGCGTTGGATTACGACCCGGCCAGCCGTCCCGAATTGGGCCCGATGACGCGTGCCCTGACGCGGCACAGCGCCCTCCGCGGCCACCGGCTGTTCTACATCACGCTGTGGCCGACGGGCGTGCCGATGATCGATGAAGCCACGGACATTCTGGAGACGGAGTTTGCCGATCAATACCATTATGGCGAGAACTATTTGAATCTGGGCTACGGGGCGGGTCAGGAGGCGGCCATCAAATTGATCTGCACGGATTTGACCAAGTTGTTTCCCGCCGATTCTCGGGGGCGCCCGTTTGCTCTCTGGGAGATTGCCCGGGGGGTCAACAGCCTGCAGGATATGGATCTGACGATCAGCATCGGGGCGGGCTATCCCGGGACGAAGGAATGGGTCCAGTACGCGGCGACGCCTTATCCAGCGATCGACTTGGTGGCCGGGGTCACGGGAGTCAGTGCCCCGCCCCAGTATCCGTACTACCCGCAGCAATTGATCGGGATGTTGCCGGCGATCAAGGGCGCGGCGGAGTACGAAGCGGCTTTGGCTGCCCGGTATGGAACGGCGGGCGAGGCATTGCCCGCCCTGCTGGATGAACGCCTCGCCGAACTGTCCGGTCCCCAGCGGACTCGGGAGTCGATCACGGTCGAGATGGCGGAGGCTGCGGGCATCGAGATGGCTCAGGTGCGGCGTGTGTTGGATGGGCGGATCAACTGCCTGCCCCGGGCCGAGATCAAGGCCTTTGCCCGGGTCCTGGAAATCGAGGCGGAAGCCATTTTGAACGCCGCGATCCAGGACGGCGCCGATTACTCCGAAGACCGCGATTATCCCTCGAATTATTTGAACTACGCCCATTCCGACTATCAGGATGCGCTGAAACGCATGGCCCCCCAATTGTCCGCACACCTACTGATGCTGGTGTTGATCGTCCTGGGCAACGTCATTTTCTTCCTGCAGCGCAGGCGAGGAGTTCTGCCATGAATCGCGCGAAGCTGGCTCCGCCCCTGATCGGCGGTCTGCTGCTGGTCGTGCTGGGCAGCTGGATCCTGGTCAGCACCCTGGTGCGCCACCGCTTTCCCGGCGCCCAATACCGGCAGCAGATCGGCACGATCGATGTGTTCGACGCCGAAGGAGTCTCCTGGAGCGAAGAGGACCAGTTGTGGGTGCTGGAGGTCGATGCGGCGATCACCAGCGTATGGGACGCGGAGCGGCGCCAGTGGGTGCTGGAGGTCGACGAAGCGGCGATCGCTGCCGTATGGGACGCGGAGCGCCGCCAGTGGGTGCCGCCTCAGCGAGATCCGGAAACCGGGACCCTGGTTCCGTCCGAGGAACCGGCCGTTCGAGAGGCGCCGCTGCCCGACCGCGTCTGGCAGCGGCAGCGCGGTGCGGCGGCCGCCCAGGCCGGCGAGCCGGATGTGCATTTCTGTTGGAGCCAGACCGTCGGCGTGTGGATCGCGGCCCTTTTGACGTTGTGCGTGTTTTCGTTCCTCTACCAGGACAATCCCTTCTACAAACTGGCCGAATCCCTGGTGGTGGGCGTATCCGCCGCCTACCTGATGGTCGTCGGGTTCTGGACCATGGTCGTGCCGAACCTGATCGGCAAGTTGTGGCCCGACTTTGTGGCCCGGCACGTGATCCCGGAGCATCGCGAACCGGCGCAAGCCATCTATTATGTCGTGCTGGTGCTCAGTTTGATGCTGTTGTGGCGGCTGTCGCCCCGCGGCGGCTGGATCGCCCGCTGGCCCCTGGCCTTTGTGATCGGCATCACTGCCGGTTTCCGGCTGATCGCCCATCTGGAAGCCGATTTCGCCATCCAGATCCAAGCCACGATTTTGCCGTTGATCGTTCGGGAAAACGGAACCTACAATCTGTGGTTCGCCCTGCGCAACACGGCCATCGTGTTCAGCGTTTTCGCCTGCCTGACGTATTTCTTTTTTTCCATCGAGCACACCGGCCTGGTCGGGCGCATGGCCCGGTTGGGCATCGGGGTGCTGATGATCACTTTCGGCGCCGGTTTCGCCTACACCGTGATGGGCCGGATCACCCTGCTGACCCAACGTCTGGAGTTCTTGCTGGGAGATTGGCTGCGGTTGATCGGTTGAAATTGCCGCCTCGGGAGCTGGAGAGGAGGATTCGAATCATCATGATCCGCCGAAACCCGTTTGCCGTGGCTGGTCTCCTGATGTGGTTGCTGGCGATTGCGGTACCCGCGATCGCCGATCCGGCCGCGGCCCCGCCGGATATCTTGATCCTCATGCCGGATCAGATGCGGGGCGACTGCCTGTCGATTCTCGAGCATCCGGTGGTGCGGACGCCGCACATGGATCGGTTGGCTCGTGAGGGGGTGCTGTTCCGGCGGGCTTACGCCACGGTGGCCTCCTGCATCCCCGCCCGTTATGCCATGCTGACCGGTTTGTATCCGCAGACCAGTGGCGTGGTCGGTTTTCGGCAACGGCCGATCGAGACGCCGATGCTGCCGCAAATCTTTCGCGATGCCGGCTACCGGACCGCCCTGTTCGGCCGCTCCATGCACCAGTCGGACGGCGCGCAGGCGTTGGGTTATCAGGTCGCCGTGAAGGGTTCGACCTACGTCGAAGGCGACGATTACGTCCAGTTTCTTCAGGAGCGTTTGCCGCCGGAGACGCCGTTGGGCCGGCGACTGCACCAGCGGGGCATCCGGGCGATGGTGGCGGCGATGGGGGTGACCTACAACCACTGGGAGGCCGAGCCTTGGCCGCTGGACGACGATTGGCATCCCACCTCGTGGGTCGCTCGCCAAGCGCACGAGTTCGTCGAAGCCGCGGCGGACGAAGAGCCCCTGTTCCTGACGGCTTCGTTCTACGCGCCGCATCCGCCGCTGTTTCCGCCCGAGTGTTATTTCGAGGCGTATTTGCAGCGCGAACTGCCGCCGCCGGCCCGAGGCGCCTGGGTCGATTGGGATTCCCTGACGCCGCAGGGAGGCGATGGCGGCCGCCGCCGCGTGCTGCTGCAGGGCGAACCGTTGCGCCGAGCCCAGGCGGGCTACTTCGGCTTGATCGAGCATCTGGACGACGCCGTGGCCCCCCTGATCGCCGCCTTCACCGCCCGCAGCGAACGGGCCGGGCGACCTTGGCTGATCGTGCTGACCTCCGATCACGGGGAAATGCTGGGCGATCACGGCTACTTTCGCAAGTGCGAACCGTACGAAGGTTCGGCGAACGTCCCCTTCGTGATCAGCGGGTCGCCCGACTGGAATTTCGCCGCCGGTTCACAATCCATGCAGCCGGTTTGTCTGGAAGACCTGATGCCCACGCTTGCCGATTTGGCCGGGGTCGCCTGCCCGCCGGTGGATGGCGTGAGTCTGGCCCCGCGACTCCGCGGCGAGGCACAGGTCGTCCGACCCTGGCTGCACTTCGAGCATGCGCCGACCTATGCCGACGCCCAGGCCTTTCACGCCCTGACCGACGGGCGGTTCAAATACATCTGGCGGCCCACGGACGGCGCCGAACAGCTGTTCGACTTGAAGGAGGACCCGCTCGAGGAGCGGGACCTGGCCCGGGAGCCCGCGCGGCAGGAACTGCTGGAGCAGTGGCGCCAGCGGATGGTTCGCCGCCTGGCGCCCCGCCCCGAGGGATTCTCCGATGGCCAATCCCTGATCGCCGGCCGGCCCTATCGGCCCCTGAACCCCGGCGTCCCCCGCCAGGAACGCACGGACGCGTCCCTTGAAGACGGAACGTGAAAAAAATCAATGGTATCCAACCTGAAACAAACCCTGCGGTCCAACCCATGCGAGCCCCATCCCGAAACTTGAGCGAGCCAGAGAGTTGCTTAGGAGCGAGAAGGCTCCGAATCACAGGCCAGGAGAAGAAAACGCAGGGGACACGGCGCGCCCCACCCGGCCGCTACCGCGTCCGACCTCCCCGG